>NZ_QVGY01000010.1:0-135811 GCF_003604105.1 Faecalibacterium sp. AF10-46
TGGAACATAATGTCCACACCCTGCCCGGAACGCTGCACATACTTCAGGTGTTGAAGGGTCATGGCGATCAGCTTATTCCGGGGAATGGACTGGTGGGTGATGATGTTACTTTCGTTGATGTCCCCCGGAAAGCCGCCGGGGTTCTCAATCACGATCTTTGTGGGGTAGTGCTTGACGTAGATCGGTGCCATATCCTCATAGGAGCGGTGCGCCAGCGCATTCAGCAACGCCTCCTGAAAAACCGCTTCGGAGAAATCGTACACCTCCAGCCGGAACAGCCCCACCTGCACATTGGTCAGGCGGTTATAGGTGCGGCTGCGCTCGGTCAGTTTATCCAAAATCGAGATCAGCGGCTCCTGCATATCCATGCGGTTGTCGTATTCTGTCTGTGATTCATCGCTGTAATGCAGGTAGATCACCTCTGCCTGCGGCAGCAACCGGGCGATAGACGCGGCCTTGCCCACAAACAGCAGCCCTGCCACCGTTACACGCACTTCGTCCTTGTCCATGCGGATCAGGTTCAGGTTGTCCAGAAAGGTGGTATCTGCCAAATCCGGCAGGGCAGAGCCTGCATCCCGAATCCGCAGCTTTTATTTCAGGCGGTACACTTCCAGCAGGTCAATGTCGTTTTCGGTTGCACCCTCCACGATCTTTGCCGAAAAGTCCGGGTTATCGGCAGGGGAGTACACATCGTTTGCCGGGTAGTCGGGCTTTGTCACGTTCCCAAGCCGCCTGTAATAGATGCCGCCGGTGGTGGCGCAGCTGCGCAGCATGGAACTGATGCGCAGCTTCCCGCAGGAAAAGGTGGAGCGCTGCGTACAGGCAGCCTCGGCGCTGAGCCGTCCGGTGCTGGAAAAGCTGGGCAGCGCAGTGCCGCTGCGGGCACAGCAGGTCGTCATCCCCATGCTGGCGGTCGGCCTGTGCTTTGAATTGCAGCCGGATACCGTACAGCTGGTGGCAACCTTTGTTCTGTCCACCATCACTGTAAAAGGGCAGCTGAGCGGCATTTTAAAGACCGTGATGTGCCACTTTATAGAAAACTACATCACCGTGCTGGAATCCTACGACCCCGCCGACCATGGCATGGAGTCCTACACCCGGCAGGAAGAACTATAAGCAAAAGACCGCTGCGCAGACATCGCGCGGCGGCCTTGGTTCATTTTACGGCAAAGCTCAGAACTTGAACAGGTTCAGCCCGGTAATGGGGTCGTATTGGCGGTCTACCGTGCCGTCCAGAACATCCACCACCATCTCACAGGTGGCGCTGACCACCGCCCGGTTCAGATGCCCGCCGAACACCTCGCCCTTGTCGTTCCCGGCGCTCATGTGCAGGTGGGTATAAAATTCGCCGTTCATGGTGTTGATGGTGCCAGTCAGGGACACGATCTCAAAGCTGCCGCTGAAGGTGTTGGCGTAGTATTGCTTCTCTGCCACATTGTACACGCCCACCGTAAAGCTGTTGGTGGCACCCAGCGCCTGCACGGCGGCAAGGCGGATATTTTCTTTCAGGGCAAGCTCCCTGACCTGTTCAAGGATCTCCTCGTCCTTGTCGATGCGTACAATGATCTTATTGCCAAAACGTTTGTATTCCATAGTGATGGTTCTCCTTTATTGGAATAATGCAATTTAATCTCAATTTATTTCGTTCGTCCATAAATTTCCAAAAGTTTGTGCATCTGCACATAAATCTCCTAAAAATTTGTAGAACAATCACAACATTTTCCATTCAGCTCAATCGCTATGACTGCAAAGATGCCGGAAGCAGGAAAGCTCAGACTTTGGCTTACTGAACAGCTACCCAGCGGCTGCCGAGTGCTCCCACGAGAATCGCAGCAGCTTCCGGGATGCTAGCCGCGCTGGGGTCTACCCCGTGCTTAACAAAACCAATCGCACAGTACAAAGCCAGCGACACCAGCACGGTCAAGTTTGTCTGATGGCTGATGTGCGGGAGTGTGAGCTTGCCCTTGAACAGCTTGAAAGAATGCTCAGGCTGTGCTGCGGCAGCGTTGTCCGTGTGGACAAGAACCGGAGCAATGGCCAGAGCTGCCATCACGCGTGCCAAGTCAATGTTCAGATCAATGCAGAACAGCTGCAACACCATCAGAAACAGCCATACCGATCCGCCGCCGCACAAAGTAGCCATCAGCCAGCTGTGCAAACGACCATAATTCTGGTTATCAGCTGCATGGAAGATCTGGTTCATTTCCTGGTTGTCAGCCCCCATCAAACGTGCTGTGATGTAAATACCCATCTCCGAGCCTACACTGACCACCAGCGCCATGCAGATGCCGACAGCCAAATAGGTCCGCTGCGAATAGCTGGAACCACTGAGAAGGAGTGCCAGAAAAGAAAGGAACTTGTCCAGCGTCATGTTGTTTTTCTGCTTCAGACTGTCCATGTCTGTATAGTCCAGCTGCGCTTGCACCTGACTGCGCTGGTTTTTCAGCCGCACCACACGCTGTACATGTTCGTTCTCAAACTCAGCTTTCTGCTCGGCAATTTTTCCGTTCAGTTCATCTAGGGCATCATCTACCCGTTTGTTATAGGTCGATTCATCCCAGCGCCCAACATGCTGCACAGCTGCATCCAGTGCCTCATCATATTTCTGATAATAGGTTTCCAGAAATGCGTTCTGCTTAGGATCGAATGCTTCCAGTTCGGCCTGTTCGAGCTGGCTGTCCAGCTCTGTCAACTTGAACTGCAACGCTGCGCGGTCTGCATCCGTCTGCTGACTGGCAAACAGACTGTTTGCCGTAAAGATCAAAGTACAGATAAACGAGACCGTCACAAAAAAGATATACGCAAAACGCTGGAGTTTGACCGAAATCAAGGTACTCCCGCGGTGCCGAAGAAAGGCGAGAAAAATCTTGGAGGACTCAAAAGCCCCGACAACAATGGCCGGAACCAGAAGGGACTGTCCGGCATTTTCACCCGACAAAAGAATCCCCTTGAATACCTGGATTTCCATGTACGCCGATACGAAGATACAGGCAATATTCAGAAAGAGCACACAAAGAGCAAAAATCGGTCGAAAGAACAACGAAACGAACGAACGGATCGTAGACATACAGCAGCTCCTTAATTTGGGGGTGCAAAAACACAGCCAAACCAGAAACACCTGCGATTTTTTATCGATTTTTATCGATGTAAGAGAAAAACTCTTGACTTCTTATAAAAAATCATTTAGAATATCTATTAATATTCAAAGCATCTGTTTTGGATATGCGTGCACCTGTTTTTGTAGAGAGAACACGTGCGATACTGCAGCCAGAAGTCCTGCCAGACTTTTGGCTGCTTTTTTCTTGGATTCAATCTCCTTTCGTGTTGTTTTTCCAAAGAGGATTTCTGCCCGGCACTGCCATGCCGGAGCAAAAGAAAAGGGCTGCAGCTTTTGCTGTCAGCCCTTCGTTTCCTTGAAAAAACACTCCTGCCTCCAAGAATGGCGGAGTATCCCTATCTGGATGGAACGGAGAGCATCAATTTAATGTAAAAGGTCATAATCTTGATAACCATTGTACTGCCCTCCTCTCATTTCGATTTCCGTCGATTGGACGGAAACTTTGGCAAAGAAGCCTATAACCCCCTGCCTTGGGTCAAAGGATACAACGATTTTGTACACATGTCAACAATGATACACCACTTTCTCCGGTTAACACTCCAATTTCTCCGTTTGTAACAATTACAGCATGGGTACTTTTGTTGAATATTTACATTGCTTTTTCTACATCCAGAATATTTTAAGAATCTTCGCAAAAAGTCGAGTTCACACGCGGAACTGCCGTTTCAGATGTGGGTAAAATCAGAAAAAACAAATTTCAGAGATTCAGATGCTGTTTAGACGGGGATTCCGACTCTAAACTCCGTCTCTAGAGAATACTCTTTTTTCTTCATTTCATGGCCAATTCGTGCAACTGCCATAGACAATTGATGCACGTTTGGAATTTTATCCGCTGCACGTAACTCAAAAAGCTACCGGTCACAATTATCATACTGATATGCAGCCAGTCTTTATGTTGTGCCAAAATGAAAAAAGGGGCTGTTGCACAGACGCCTGTCCTGCGTCTCTGCGATAAGGTAATCTGTAACACTTGTTCCAAGGCTTAATGCTGAGGCGTAGGCACTAATGGCATCAGATACCATACGAGAATTTAGAAATGCTGTCAAATATGCCGCTTCATCTTCAGATTACATCGGAACAAAGCAGACTTTATGATCTGGAATGCACACCCGGAGTTCCCCCGCATCGTCTTTCACGGTCTGCGGCATTCCAGTGCCACCTACCAGTTGATGATCTCTGGTGGCGACATCAAGGCGGTGCAGGGGACTACCGGTCACGCCAGTGCGGATATGCTGGTGAACACCTACGCTCATATCCAGCAGTCCTCCCGTGTAGAGCTCGGCAAGAAGTTTGAAAGCGGCTTCTATGCCAAGCCCGCCCCCCCCAGCCCGCAGGCTGTCCCCGCCGCAGGCGAACCCACCATCTCCATGACGGCTCTTTTGGAATTGCTCAAGGATGCCGCCCCGGAAATGAAGGCAAAACTCCGCTTAGCCCTGCTCACCTGATGCAAAAAAGGGCACTGATTGCAATGCAATACAGCGCCCTGCATCATCGGACATGGAAAACACCGACCGTGCAAAAACCGTGCAGAAACCGTGCAGCCATGGCTTACAAAACAAAAAGCCATGAAATCTTTCGATTTCACGGCATTTTCTGGTGCGATGGAAGGGACTCGAACCCCCGGCCTACTGATTCGTAGAGGGCCTTTGTACGGTTTTCTATGTTTCTGGTTGTCGCTATTTATATAGATTCATCGTTGTTTTTATTTCTCTACGCGCACATTCGTTTCTCTTTGTTTCTGTAAAACAAGGCAAAAACAAGGCACATTCCAGAGGGCACATTATCCCATAAAATGGACACCATGAAAGAAGCAAACAGCAGACGGCTCACGAGGGCGGCAGAAACGCCCCTGTGAGCCGTCTTTTGTTATGCGTGGGACTTTTCCTTGATACGGCTGAAAACGTCCGTCAGTGCGTCCGCTGCCGCCGCATCGCTGGAGCGGATGAACCCGGCGTAAATATCCGTGGTGGTGCTGGTCTTTGCGTGGCCCAAACGGCCCGAAACCGTTGTGACAGGCACGTGGGCCGCTATCAGCAAGCTGGCGTTGGTGTGGCGCAGGCTGTGGAAGTGAACCGCCGGGAGATCATGGGCGGCCAGAAAGCCCGGAAACCAGCTTGTAACCGCATTGGGGTCGAGCGGCTGACCGTTCCAGCGAGTGAACAGCAGGTCGTTGTCCACTGTCTTGCCGTTCTCGATCTCCACCCGGCGCATCCACTCAGAGCCGACCTTGAACCGTTCGGCCTTCTGGTGCTGGCGGTACTCCCGCAGCAGCTGTACACACTCCGGGCCTATCTTGATGCACCGCCGGGAGCGTTTTGTCTTGGGTGCTGTGAACACCGTGCCGCGCCCGGCGATGTTCTGCACTGTCCTGTTGATGGAGATCACACCCGCGTCAAGGTCAATGTCCGACCAGCGCAAGGCGCATATCTCGCCCCGGCGGGCACCTGTGAGCAAGGCCAGCTGTGTGATAACGCTGTACTGCGCTGGCGCGTCCTGCAGGGCTTCCAGCAGCTTTGCAACGTCCTCTTCCTGCAACGCTTCCACTTCGATTTCTGCCGCTTTGGGAGCTTCTGTGCGCCGACAGGGGTTTTCATCAATCAGCTGCCACTTGACCGCCTTTTCAAACACACTGGACAAGAAGCGGTGATAGTGCAGCTGCGTGTTGCCGCCCAGCTTACCGCCCGCCCTGACCTTCTCGGTAAAGGCTTTGGACAGGGGCAGCCCGGCGGCATCGGCCACCTTCTCGGCGGTCTTATGGCTGACCGGCTTGCCGCTGCACAGCCCCCGCATGGTTTCCTCACCCACCCCTGCGTCCTCCCGGATCCTTGCCCGCTGGCCTTTCGGCAGAAGCTTCAGCAGCGCAGCCGTTGCCGTATAGGTGGAATCTTGACGCACTCCGCCCTCTGACAAGTTCGCATAGAACGCCATGAGGTGCGCCGGGCGTATCTGGTTGACCTTCATGTGACCCAAAGCCGCCGACACACGCGGCACCAGCTTCCTGTACTCGGTGGCCGTCTTTGGCTTCAGCTGGCGGTCTGCGTACTCGGTGAACCATCGCTCTATCAGGTCATCCAGCTTCATGGACGCATCCAGCGAAATGCCGCTGTGCACTTCCTGTTCAAAGGCATCTGCCTGACGCTGCAGTTCCTTTTCCAGCTTCTTCCCGGTCAAGCCCGGCGGTGGAGTGAAGGTGCGGTTTACCAGCACCTGACGGCCCTGCCGATCATAGCCGTTGGAGACCCGGATGCAGTAGGAGCAGGTGCCATCTTTCTTTGTGCGCTTTATGATTTTCGCCATACTGTTTTCCTCGCATCAGCATTTCTGCTTTACAGATTTTCTATATCCACCTCAACAGACAGTTCTTTCAGTTTTTCATGCTTCAGATGCTTCATATAGTCTTCGACCGCTCTTGATGCTCTGAACAGGCAAAGTTCCATATCTGATGAATCAGCACCTCTTAAATCCAATTCCGCCTCCCCTTTCAACAGTTCCTCTGCTTCATGCACCTGTTCTTCAGTTGCTTTCAAGTAAAGATAAATGCTATTTACAATTTGGTGCAAACAGCTTTCATCTGAAAGCATATCAGACAATATTTTCTTTTGACTTCTATCGTAACACTCAAACATTTCCGAATCTTTGAGCGCCAAAATCGCATTTTCCGTCAGTCCCGTATAATCAGCAACCGCCCTTAAATCTGTGTCTACCGTTTGGGCTTCCGTCAAACCCAGCAGGTAATCCGCTGATACACCAAAATACTTGGCAAGCTTCGCAATAGAATCCCCTCGTGGGGTCTTATTTCCGTTTTGCCAATCTGACAGGACACCAAGCGACACATCCAAATCCTTTGCCACAGCCCGAAGATTCTGTCCTGTTTCTTTCTTTCTCTTTTCAATGATTTCTCTTAGTCTGTTTCCAAAATCTTCGTTTATATTTCGCTTTTCCTCTACTGCCACAGCTATTCGCCTCCGTTTGTTCCGTTTTAGAGAACTTTATTGACTTTTGTTCTCCAAAAGCTTATAATCGCATCAACGAGAACAGCAACAAGGCTTGTTCACCCAAAATTATATCTTGTTGACGTTCTATTGTCAACGTCAACGAGAAGAAAGGTTGATATTATGTTAAAACAGGCGCAGTCAAACAAAGACATCCGGGAGGCCGCTGCATCGGCTGGCGTTTTTCTCTGGCAGGTTGCCGAGGCTATCGGTGTGACCGATGGAACTTTTTCCAGAAAACTCCGCCGGGAGCTTCCCGATGATGATAAGGCAGCAATCCTCCAAATCATTCAGCAGCTTAGTTCTTCGGCCAAGTCATAATCACTTTCATTCATTGTATTGATGAATCAATTTCATTAATATTTTTTGATGTGCAAAATCAGCAGCATTTATCCATAAATCAGGTGGGCATCCCTCTGTGAATCTATTGCAAAACAAGGTAATCCGTTGCAAAGCATGACACGGGATATCACCAGATGACACCAGATGGATTTTGACGCAAAGGACTTCATTTCAACAATGGTTCATGGCATCAAATTTCAATCGAATTTTGGCGGTATTGCATTATTTTTCGATTTGTGCTTTACTGCTGACACGGCATCAAGAATCAACTTTCAAGCAACACCAAGGAGGTGTATCGAGTGGGAGATTTAATCCGATACCCGGTCATGAAAACCGTGAAGGACGCCGCCGCAATCTACGGTCTACCGCCGACCTATATTCGGACCCTCTGCCGGACAGGCAAGATCAGGTACGTTGTGGCCGGTCACCGTTGGCTCGTGAATATGAACAGCTTGGCCCAGTATTTTGAGCGAGGCGACCCCATCCCGGCGGAACAGGGTGAAGCTGTGGGTGGTATCCGCCGGGTGGCCAGGAGGTAAGGACATGGCACAAAGCATCTTTTTCAGCCATGCAGCCGAACAGGAAGGGGTGATACGCTATCTCTGCCTATCTGACCAAAGACACCGAACGCCCGCCATTTCTTCTTTACCCCTCTTTTCTGCTTGACATGAGCGGGGATCTGAATCTGACAGATGCGCTCGTCTATTCAGCACTCTACAGCCGAACTACTCTTTCAGAGAAAAACGGTTGGATAGATGAAGATGGCCGCATCTACATCTTCTACTCCATCGAAAATCTGTCTGAGGATCTCCGCAAGGGGCAGACCGTCATAAAAGCAGCTTTGCGGAAATTGACAGCAGCAGGGTTGATTGAGACCAAGCGGAACTTTGGTGCTCCAAATACCATCTATGTGAAGCTGCCGAATGGTCGGAATCCCGACCCACAGTCAGTCGGAAAACCGACCCATGAACAGTCGGAAAAGCGACCGACAGACAGTCGGAATACCGACCAACCATCAGTCGGAATTCCGACCACTAACTATAAGAGTAGAACTATAAGAGTTAACAATAAAGAGAGAACAAAGCCCGCTCGTCAAAAATATGGCTCTTACGGCAATGTTTTCTTGACCGCCGAGGAGTACCAAAAACTCCGCAAGGACATCCCGAATATTGACAGCCTCATTGAGCAGTTGTCCACCTACATGGAGTCGAAGGGGAAACGCTACAAGAACCATGCAGCCACCCTGCGCAACTGGGCTGCACGAGATAAAAGCCGCCAGAAACCGCCTCGCAGTGGCGGCCTACCTGATTACAGCTACAAGGACGGTGAAAGTTTATGAGAACCGAAACAGCAATCAACGCGCTGATCCAGCGCAGCGGTGGAACACCACAGCCGGAAGACTACTTCGGCGCAGATGGTCTGCTGTACTGCGGAAAGTGCAATACCCCAAAGCAAGCCTTTTTTGAGGGGCACAAGCGGGTGCCGATTTTTGGAGACCGCCACCCGGTAGAATGTCAATGCCGCCGGGTGGAACGAGAGAAGCAGGAAGCAATCATCAACGAGCAGAAGCACCTCGGTCTGGTTCACCGCCTGAAATCGGATGGATTCTCCGATACTGAAATGTGCAACTGGACATTTGCGAACGATAACGGCCGCAACCCGCAGATGAAGCACGCCCACCGATACGTTGACAAGTGGGCAGAAGTACGTACCAAAAACATTGGCTTGCTTCTCTGGGGCGGTGTCGGCACGGGCAAGAGCTTCTTTGCTGGGTGCATTGCGAACGCTCTGATGGAGCAAGAGGTTTCCGTCCGAATGACCAACTTTGCCAGCATCTTGAACGACCTGAGCAACAGCTTTTCTGGTCGGAACGATATGGTGGACAGGCTGTGCAGCTATCCGCTGCTCATCATTGACGACTTCGGCATCGAGCGCGGCACTGAGTATGCGCTGGAGCAGGTCTATAACATCATTGACGCTCGCTACCGCAGCAAAAAGCCGCTGATCGTCACCACGAACCTGACCTTAACGGACTTAAAGAATCCACAGGACGTGGCTCACGCCCGCATTTATGACCGATTGCGGTCCATGTGCAGCCCCATCTGTTTTGCGGGTGAGAACCTACGGCAGCAAGCAGCAGCACAAAAAACGGCCAATATGCGCGCTCTGATGAAGTCGACTACCTGACAGAAAACGAAAATCGCCACGAAAAAACAGGAGGCACAGATGAATACCAACATTCATGTCAATGTGAACGAGATCCCGCCAGAAGTCGCAGAGCGAATCGGCTGCGTGTTTCTCGGATTCCACAAGCGGTTCCAGCAAAGCCCTGAACTCATGGCCAAATTAGAGGCATACCGAGCCGCAAGCCATCCGAGCCATAAAGGCAGCGAGAGTGAGGCCACCCCATGAACAATCCAAATTCCGGCACACCGCAGCAGCCCGGCAGCGTCCCGCCGCAGGGTATCACACAAGAGTATGTTGCACAGTTGGTCGTTGCCTTTATGCAGCTGTACGCTTGTATCCTCGCTCTGCCCGGCGGGTATGAGGCTCTGCAAGCCGCCCAAGAGATCATCACCTCGGACGCAAAACGGCCGGCAAACAGCATCGTCTTTCCGTTCCGGCAAACAAAGGGCAGACTATAGGGCAAAACAAAAGGCCGCCATGCAAGCAGCGAACTCGCAAGGCAGCCAAGCGGGAGCGATTGACAGACCACATCCCGCAGCCATTCTATCACACCCGGCAGCCCATCTCAAGCCCGGCAGCCCATCTCAAGCCCGGCACCCCCTCAAGGTACTGTGAACGGGTACCCTAGTTCATAGCGGGCTCGTCGACCCCGGCTTGCAGCTACACAGCAAAAAATTTTTTCGGTCATTTCGTTACCGCTTTTTTCTCAAAAATCATCATATCAGCAAGCAAAACGAAAAGAGGATGCAGCAATGAGCAACAATGTTCACATCCACCTCGATGAGATTTCACCAGAGGACACTGCCAGACTTGCGCGAGGCTGCAAACGGTTATATCTCAAGATCATGGCTATGCCGGATGGCGAGGCCAAGCTGGACGCAGCATGGGCCGCCTACCAGCAGAGAAAGGAAGGTGGTGAGCCCCAAAAGGATTCCGACCGCACTCCCTGATAGAATTATGCCCCTCGCCGTTCTTGCCGCGGTGAGGGGCATAATTGCACCCGCCGGGTGCAGCACAATCGAATATGGCAAGAGAAAGGGATTTTATGGCTCGAAAAGAATGGGAGTTGCTGTTCAACCTGTCCGCCAAACAGAACAGCAACTTCTCCAGCACCTTCAAGGCTGCTCAGTCTGCTCTTGTGGAAACACAAAACAGAATTCAGCAGCTGAACAAGGTACAGTCCGACATAACCGCGTACCAGAAGCAGCAGCAGGCCGTTGACTCAACCAAGCAGCGGCTGGCCGTCTTGCAGCAGCAGTACGATAACATCCAGAAAGAGATTCAGGAGACCGAGGGCTATTCCTCTGCGCTGGAAAACAAGCTGATTTCCAAGCAGGCGCAGATCGACAAGACCACGACCTCCCTGCACACCTATGAGCGGCGTCTGGCTACCACCGGGAACACTCTGCGGGAAGCTGGCGTGGACACCACGCAGCTGACAGCAGAAACCACTCGGCTGGAAACCGAGGTCGATAAGCTGAAAGACCAGCAGGTTGACCTCAAAAAGACCATGGACGAGGCCGGAGAGGGCGCAAAGGGCTTCGGTGAGAAATCTGTCGAAGCCCTCGATGCCGTTGAATCTGTGCTTGCCACGGCTGGCATCGCAAAAGCCCTCGGCGAAA
The DNA here is from genome assembly GCF_003604105.1 of Faecalibacterium sp. AF10-46. NCBI lineage: Bacteria > Bacillati > Bacillota > Clostridia > Eubacteriales > Oscillospiraceae > Faecalibacterium > Faecalibacterium sp. AF10-46. The sequence continues at coordinate 11,262 of NZ_QVGY01000010.1, forward strand.
TCAAAGACGCATACATGGACTGCATCAACACCGCAGGTGATTTTGAAGCATCCATGAGCAACGTCGAAGCCCTGTCCGGCGCATCCGGCGATGAGCTGGAATCTCTGTCCGACAAGGCCAAGGAGATGGGCGCAACCACCAAGTTCACCGCCGGTGAATCTGCGGACGCTCTGTCTTACATGGCTCTGGCAGGCTGGAACACCCAGTCCATGCTGGAGGGCATCAGCCCGGTGCTGAATCTGGCTGCTGCCGCCAACATGGACTTGGCGCAGGCATCCGACATTGTTACCGACTACCTGACCGCTTTCGGCCTGAAAGCCTCGGACACCACACACTTTGTTGATGTGATGGCCTACGCCATGGCTCACTCCAACACGGATGTGATCCAGTTGGGCGAGGCATACAAGGCGTGTGCATCCACCGCCACCTCCCTCGGCTACTCTGTCGAGGAAACCACCGCAGTTCTGGCTACCATGGCCAATGCAGGTGTTAAGGGCGGCGAGGCTGGCACAGCCCTGAACGCCATCTTTACCCGCCTTGCCACCAACACAAAAAAGTGCGGTGACGAGCTGGCGAACTATGGCGTGAACATCTACGATGCACAGGGCAATATGCAGTCCCTGTCCAGCATCCTTACCGGGATTGCCAGTGTCTGGGGCGACCTGACCGACCAAGAGCAGGCCAACCTTGCCAAGACCATCGCTGGCACGAACCAGTATTCCAAGCTGCAAACCATCATGGCCGGATGCAGCGAGGCCGCCGCCGAGGGCGGGCAGTCGTTCTCCGACTACACAGAAGCCCTGAACAACTGCGCCGGGTCTGCCGACAAGATGGCGGGCACCATGCTCGACAATATGAACGGCAGGCTGGTTCTGATGCAGTCTGCCGCTGACGGACTGAAAATCGCCATCGGCGAGGATTTGACTCCCACCATGTCCGGCCTGTACGATGTTGGCGCGCAGATTCTGGGCTGGATGCAGGGCTTTGTCGAGGAAAACCCCGGCGTGGTCAAGGGCATCGCCGCCGGGACGGTCACGCTGGGAGGTCTGGCCGGATCCATCACCGCCGTAAATGCTGCACTTAAGCTCAGCAAGGCACTTGCACCTACTCTGACTACCGTTGTGCCTGTGTTGGGCACCGCTGCTCTGGCTGCCGGCGGTGTGGCAGCAGTCGTAGCTTTGCTTTCCTCTGCTGCTAACGATACAGTTCCCTCTGTGCAGGAACTGACCACCGCGGCTCATAACATGGGCAATGCCATGAAAGAGGCCGGCACAGACTATGACACCACCTTGTCCGGCATGGAGGCAACTGCCAGCGTTGCCGACCAGTACATCAGCAAGCTGGAGGCCATCGAGGCGGCTACTGGCGGCAACACCGCCGGGAACACCGAGTATCACGATACCCTTGCCCGCCTGTCTGCGCTGGTGCCCGGTCTGGCTGATGACATTGACCTTGAAACGGATTCCATCAAGGGCGGCACCGAAGCCCTGCGCCAGCACACAGATGCTTATGTAGCCGATGCAAAGGCGCAAGCCCGGCAGGACTATCTGAACACTCGGTATGAGAAATACCGGGATGTGCTAAGCGAAAGCGCAGAGAACGAGGTCAAGCTGAACGCTGCAAAAGCCAAGGTTGAGAAATCCAATGCCGGCATGGCTACCAGCTATGATAAGCTGCTTGCCATCCTCGGCATGACGGACGAGCAGTTTAAGCTGACCTATGGTACTGTTCAGGATTTTCCGTGGCGCACCATGAGCGAGGATGTGCAGCAGCTGCGCAGCGAATACCTCAGCTATTCGGCAGACCTTGTGACTGCCCGGCGAGAGGTAGAGAACTACACCGAGGCGATGGCGCAAGATCAGGAAGCGGTAGACGCTGCCCAGACCGAGTATCAGGAAGCAGCGGCCGCAATCAACGGCATGGCAGATGCACAGGATTCTGCAGCAGACAGTGCCGAGGATGTTGCCGCCGCCCTGTCTGCTGCCCAAAATAATATTCAGGGCATCATCTCAGCCTATAACGAGGCCTATGATGCAGCCTTGAAGAGCGTCAGCGGGCAGTATGACCTGTGGGATACCGCCGAAAAAATCGTTGCCACCTCTGCGTCCAGCATCAACTCCGCACTGGAGAGCCAGATCACCTACTGGGACAACTACAACCAGAACCTCGAAAGCCTAACCGAACGCGCTGCCGATATTGACGGTTTGAGCGACGTTATTGCCAGCTTCGCCGATGGCAGCAAGGATTCTGTAAACGCCATCGCAGGCATGGCAGCTGCGTCGGATTCCGACCTCGCAAAGATGGTCGAGAACTATCGTTCCTTGCAGGAGGCGCAGAAAACCACCAGCGAGAGCATGGCCGACCTCGAAACCGGCATGAGCAATGCCATGGACGAGATTGTGCAGAATGTGGCGAACAGCGTGGCCGATATGGACTTGAACGACGAGGCCATGAAGAGCGCACAGTCCACCGTTCAGGGCTTTATCGATGGCGCAGAGGGCATGATGCCTCGTGTCAAGGAGGCATACGAAAAGGTGGCGAACGCTGCCTCTGATGCGCTGGCCGGGGCGAATAAGCGTTACAACATTGACCAGAAGAACGGAAACATTCCCGGCTATGCAGTCGGCACGGAATCCGCTGCGCCGGGCTTTGCCATCGTTGGCGAGAACGGCCCGGAGCTGGTCTACTTCAACGGCGGCGAAACTGTGCTGACTGCGCCGGAGACCCGCGCAGCGTTCGATGAAGCGCAGCAGTTCACGCAGATCGTCAGCAAAAACGCCCTTGACTTTGCAGCCATTCAGCAAGCCGCCGGGTTGTCCGAGAATTCCATGCAGACGTTCTACCATGACTGGACAGTGTACAACGAGTATGAAGCACTCACCGCGAACACCGCCGCCTCGGCGGAAGTTGTGCCGGCATCCAGCTTCACACCTTCCGAGGGCAGTCCGATCTCCATCAACTTCGCCCCGGTCTACAACTTCTCTGGCGTGTCTGACACACAACTGTCTGACACACAACAGTTTGAAAGCCTCTTGACTTCCCACGATAACGATATGCGGGAGTACATCCTCGACGTTGTCGAAGAAGCGGAGCACGATAAATTCCGCAGAGTATACGCATGATGTGCCTTGCATTCGCAAGCAGTGCGCCGTGGTACCACCATAGGCGCTGCAAGCAGTGTCTTTGTATGTACAAAGCCCCTTGCCTTGCAAGGACTTGTTGGGCAGCATCCCAAACCCTTTGACCGTGCAGCACCCGCCGGGAGCTGCACTTCAGCTACACGATTCTGTTGACCTCAACAAAATCGCTGCATGACAAAGCCCCCAGACCACGACAGCGCGTGTCTGAGGGCTTTGCTTCTTTCTGTGGGTGTTTTCCTTGCCGTGGCTCTACCCGCGCTTTGACAGCCCCGGCGGGCGGTTCCTGCATGGTGCAAAAACAAAAGGCCGCTGCATCTCTGCAACGACCTATTGCCAGGCGGGGTGACGCTTCCCGCATCTCCAAACAAAGGGTGACGGCTGCCTGTTCCGTCCTCTGGCGGATTAAGTATCTGCTTCTTCCGGTTCACTTGGAAGATTCAACAACGCCTTCCAGTTTACTGGGAAGCCCATTCGGGACGGCTCCGCCGCCGGGTACTTCTTGAACAGCTTTTCCATTGCGCGGATGAGGTTAAATTTTTCGGCATCCGGCAGCAGCTCAAAGATTGCATAGAAGTACGCAAACGGAGAGCTGTTATCCACATGTGCACGGCGCATAACCAACGGCAGCTTGACCGCCGGGCTGAGTCTGGTGCGGTTATAGAAACGACCACCATGAGCGGCGATATTCCGAGCCACAACAGCACACTGCAGATAGTTTTCAATATAAATCGACTTGCGGCCGTAATACTCCTGTGCAATGCCCTCGCGGTCTGCTTCCAGCATGTTCTTATAAAACAGCGAGAGTGTGCCGAATGTCATTTCCTCAACAGCTACCCAAAGCGGATACACGCCCCGCTTATCTCTTTTGTGATGGACAATGAACGGCTCATCTGAGCGAGAAATTTCACGGTTCAGAGTGCTCAGAAATACGGCGTGATACTGTTCGCTTTCAAAGTTCTGGTTATTCAGGTAGCCAATGGGGCCATGCTGCCGAGCATGATAGTAGGCGATGTACGCTCTGGCCACAGTTTCAACGACTGCACCATACTTGAAAATGATGCTCCTGAACTCTTGGTCAAAGTCGTAAAGAGCCACCATATCCTGAAGCGTGACCTCTGGAAAGAATCGGTCATTCTCTCGCAGCGTCAGCGAGTACGCACTGAACCGATAATAGTTCATCCGCTTCAAGACATCGCGGGCATAGACATCATCTGTGATGATAAGCCCTCTTTCACGAAGCAGCGCGATTTGTTCATCATAGCTCTTGAACGGTTTTGTTTGGTCTGTTGTTGGCATGGTTTCACTTCCAATGTCTTATAAACAAAAAAATACCCGACCTAATGCGCATCGTTGAGAGGCCGGTCGGGTTTCATTGATGGCATTATACCCGATGGGCGGGCCTTTGTCAAGCCCCAAAATAAAGTGCAGAACGATTCAACGACAAAAAATCGTCATTTCCCGGTAGCTTCATCAGGTTCGCTGAGAATCTTTTTGAAAAGTTCTTCTGTTGAGCCTGTGAAATGCTCACCGCCGCCGTTGTCCAGTTCCTTGATGGCTGCTATTGTTTCAGCGTTCGGAATCTCATCGGCCACATACTCCAGCAGATCACCCGGCTGGCAGTCGAGCAAGCGGCAAACCGTGTTCAGCGCAGCCCATGAAATCAATTCACCCTTTCGCAGTTGCTGAACATAGGACTGCCCCAGCAGCTTTTCTGCTCTGATTCTGGTTGATGGATACCCAGCCGCTTTCAGCAATGCCAAAACATCAGCCTTATACTGTATCGCCATGTGCTTTCACTCCTTTCTATCCCTTTCTATTATATCCAGAAGCTGCACTAGAATCAAGTTCAAATATACACAGTAACAGCACTTGATATTCGTGCATTTCGTCAATAGAATGCACGAGATATTAGTGCTATAATATAGACACAGCAAGGGAAGCACGACCGGAAGGCAAGGGGCGAAGGATGTACCGGGAGCGCAAGAGCAGAACGCCAGCTAAGACAGTAACCCACTTCCTGATAAGCTGTATAAAAGAAAATGGCCCGGCGACCGCTACCAACGAACCACCGAGCCAAACCCACAACAGGGTCAAGCCCATTATACAGGAGCTGACCCGCAAAGTAAAGCGAGGACAGTATGAAGAAGTACAATCTCTCCGAGATTATGCACAAGGCGTGGAAGCTGTACCGCAAGGGTGTGAGCAGCTTTGCCGAAGCACTGCACCGGGCATGGAACAGCGCAAAGGCTGCTCCGGTCAACGCCCAGCGCATCGAGGAAGCCCAGCAGGCCGCCGGGATCACCGAGCCCGTGAACACCTGGGCAGGCTGGAAAGCCGCCGGGTACATGGTGGAGCATGGTGCAAAGGCTCTGTTTCAGGCGGTGCTGATCCACAGCAGCAGGGGAGACGGCCAGACCTACCGGGCATCGTTCTTCGGTGCATCGCAGGTGCAGCCGCTGGAAGCCCTGTAACACGAGCAGAGACCCCCGGCGGGAAGATGGAAGCCCGCCGGGAATGATGGGAGGATATGACCATGAAGTTGGAGAAGAAAATCAGCTTGCACGCCTTTGAGGTGGAGTACATCGACCAGCGGGAAGCAAAGCCCCGCACCCTGCACAGGGAAAGCATCGTGCTGGATGGTGGCCGGATGAACACGCTCGACCACCTGAACCAGACCCCGCAGAGCTGGATCCGGCAGCAGTACGCCCAGCAGGGCTACACCGTGGCAGCGATCCACAATGGCGAGAGCCTGACCGCCAAGGTTGACACCGGCTTTCTGTGGAAGCTGGCCGCACTGGATGCAGCCGCAGCAAAGGCCGGCAAGAGCGTGGCCAAGCTGCTGGAAGGGGGTGCAGCGGTATGACCGCAGCCAAGTGGCAAGAAGTCCTCTGCCGTGTCCGCAGCCTGTCAGCTGCCGACAAAGACCGCCTGTTGACCTATCTCCATGCGCTGCACGATGCAGCGCAGCAGCCCCAGAGAGTGGAAGCCATGCCGAACACGCCCAAGGTACTGTAAAGCCCCCGCCGGGCTGGCAGCGGGCTTTACAAGCCCTATCTTTACCCATTCAGCCGAGAAAATTTCCGGCACTTTAATTGAATTATGAAAGCGAGGTACACTATGCAGCACTCTGATTGCACCCCCAGAATTCCCACCGTTACCGCAGAAGAAGCCGTGAAAATGTCGTGGCTGTGGAGTTCGTCCCAGACCCTCAAGGAAGTGAGTCAGCTTTTCAACGCCATTACAGAAGTCCCCAATGAATTTGGCCTAACAGGCGCATATCGCTTCATGGGGCTTATCACCGCCCTTTGGAACGCTGGCAGGGTGCAGGGCATCCGGGAAGAACGCGCCCGGCGGAAGCGCAAGGCACAGACCATCGAACAGTGACAGAAACACCCTCTGACAACCCACAAACGGCCGCAGAGGGTGTTTTTCATCGTTCTATGATAGATTCTTGGTTTCTTCTGTGGTAAAATAGGCGCAGTCGAATTGATGAAAGGGGAAACAATGACACTCACAGAGATCTCTCGCTACTTCCACCTGAATGAGACCATCCAAAAGAACCGTGAGGCTTTGAAGTTCCTGCGCGAACAAGCCGAACCCGCTGCACCCTCACTGAACGGTATGCCCCACGCATCCGGCGTGAAAGACAGCACCGGGAGGCTGGCCGTTGAGATCGCCGACATGGATGCACGAATCACCTACCTTGAGGAACAGGCTGAACAGGAGCGAGATAAGGCCGTTGCCTTTTGCTCCACGATTCAGGACGCACGCCTGTATCTGATTTTCCGTCTGCGCTTTGTCCGCTGCCTGACATGGGCAGAGGTTGCGGACCTCTTGGGGGACTACTACACCGAGGAGGGTGTCTGCCGCATGGCCTACAACTACCTTGCCAAGACTGAAAAAGAGAAGCCCACCGCCCAGAGTGCATGACCCACGATAGAGCCACAGCACCCACAGACAGCACGAAAGCCCGCCCGGCTACACACCGGACAGGCTTTTTCTTCGCCCCAAACAGGCGATGAACAGGCGAAAACACCCGCCCCGCCGGGCATCCAGCGCAAGGCACGCTGTAAGGCACTCCGGCAAGGCATTTTTTGAGCAATAAGGCACAAACAAGGCACATTCCAGCCATTTTGACAGCTATATAAAGCAAGAAATCCCACGATTTACACCGTATTTTCAACGGTCAATCGTGGGATTTTACTTGGTGCGATGGAAGGGACTCGAACCCCCGGCCTACTGATTCGTAGTCAGTCACTCTATCCAGCTGAGCTACCAACGCATACGTTCCGTTCGGAACATGATGTATTTTATCACTCAGACTGGGTTTTGTCAACCGTTTTTTGCAAATATTTTTGTCTTTTTCAAAAAGCAGCATTTTTTATGATTTTTCTTGTATCGTTTTTGTCTATCGTTTTTGTCGTTCTTGTGCTATAATAGCTTTACTATATGTTTTTAATCTGTGTCCGTGCAGGGGTACAGGAGCTTTACGGGCAGCACCGCGTGGAGGCTGCGCCGCCTGGTTTTCTCTGCAGCGAGGCACCACGGAGGGTAGATCCTATGAAACTGGTAAGCGTGGAAACTCCCGAAAAGAGTGTCTGCAAAATGACCTTCAGCGCCAGCCCCGAAGAGCTGGAAGCTGCATCCAACGCCGTTTACGAACGCACCCGCGCCTCCTATACGATCCGCGGCTTCAAGAAGGGCGAAGCGGACCGCGCACAGATCGAGGCTGACCGCGGCGAGCACACCTTCTGGTACGATGCCATCAACGATCTGATGGACAAGGACGTGCCCGCGCTGTATGATGCCGCCATGGCAGAGCACGGCTTTGTGGCTGTTGACAATCCTGTGTACGATCTTGTGAGCGTGAAAAAGGACGAGGGATTTGTGGCCACTGCCACTGTTGCCCTGCAGCCTGAGCTGAATCTGACCAAGACCACCGGCTTTACCGCCGAGTGCGTCACCCCGGAAGTGACCGACAAGGAGATTGACAATGTGCTGGAGCGCCGCCGCGCTGCTGCCGCTGAGCTGGTGCCGCACAAGGGTCCGGCCGTAAAGGGCAACATCGTACATATCGATTACGAAGGTCTGCTGGAGGGCAAGCCCTTCCAGGGCGGCACCGCAAAGAACCAGGCCGTCCAGCTGGGCAGCGGCCGCATGATCCCCGGCTTTGAAGAGGGCATTCTGGGCCACAAGGCAGGCGAGGAATTCGAGATCTTCGTCACCTTCCCGAACCGCTACCACGCAAAGGATCTGGCCGGCAAACCCGTCGTGTTCAAGATCAAGCTGATCGACGTATGTGTGCGCCAGATCCCTGCTCTGAACAGCGACTTTGCCAAGAAGGTTGCCAATCTGGACACCATGGACGAGCTGCGTGCACAGGTCAAGCAGCAGCTGCACGACGGCAAGCACGCCGGTGCACTGAACCATGCCAAGGATCAGATTCTGACCCAGCTGGCCGATGCTTCTGAGGGCGAACTGCCCAGTGTGCTGGTGGAGACCACCTACCAGCAGCAGATGGAGCAGATCCAGCAGCAGCTGCAGATGCAGCGCCTGAGCCTGGATCGCTACCTGAGCCAGATCCACGAGACCCGCGAGAGCTTTACCGCCAAGGTGCGCTCTTCTGCCGAGAAGACCGCCCGTGTGCACATGGCTCTGCTGCAGATCGCGCAGCAGGAAAATCTGGTGCCCACCGAGGAAGATATCGATAAGGCTCTGGCCGCTCGTGCAGAGCGCGCCAAAAAAACGCTGGAAGAGATCAAGGAAAAATCCGATATTCCCGCCATGCGCCGCAACGAGGGCATCCGCAAGGCTGCCGACTGGGTGATCGAGCACTCCACCATCGAGGACAAGGCAGAGAACCAGTAAGCGCTGACGATCTGGAATGCGCGCCGCTTCGCTCTGCGCATATTCAGTGGAAAAATCATTTATAATAGAGCAATGCCGGGCGGTCTGCGGACCACCCGGCATTGCTTTTTCACGGGAAAGGTCGTGGAGGAAAACAGCATTTCTGGTCAGGACGAACTCCTTCCGTCAAACCCTGCGGGTTTGCCACCTCCCTCAATGAGGGAGGCTCTGGCGAAACCGAAAGTTTTGCACCTGAGCCGGAAGCTTTTCCGACGCGAAAGGCTCCCTCTTTGAGGGGGCTGTCGCCGTAGGCGACTGGAGGAGTTTTTCAGCTCAGAAGGTTGAAGCCCATAATGACCACGCCCAGCACCACCAGCACAACACCGGTGGCACGGTTCAGGGTCTTGGGGTCTGCCTTATTGGCAAACACGGCGGCAATGCGCGCCCACAGCAGGGTGAACACCACGCACAGCGCCCAGACGAACCAATTGGGCGCACCGCCGATCATGAAGTGGGAGACAGCACCGGTCAGGGCGGTGAAGGTCATAATGAACACGCTGGTGCCCACGGCGGTCTTCAGCTCGTAGCCCAGCACGCTGGTGAGGATGAGCAGCATCATCATGCCGCCGCCCGCGCCGATGAAGCCGCAGATGAAACCGATGAGCACACCGCACACGATGGACTGGATGGCACGCTTTTTGGCGCTGACACCCTGCATAGCTTCCTTGGTCGTCATGACCGGGCGCACAATGAACTTGACGCCCAGCAGGAAGGTCATGAACACCGAGAAGCCGCCCATGGTGGCCGAGGGTACTCTGCTGGCCACCCAGCTGCCCACCACCGTGAACACCAGCACGCTGACCATCATGATCAGGCCGTTTTTGATATCCAGGTTCTTGTTTTTGTGGTAGGTATAGGCCGAAACGGCGCTGGCCAGCACATCCGAAGAAAGGGCGATGCCCACCGCCATATAGGGGTCCATGTGCAGGAAGGTGATGAGCATGGGGCTGATAACTGCAGCCGCACTCATACCGGCAAAGCCGGTGCCAAGGCCGGCCCCCATGCCGGCAAAAAAGGTGACAAGAACCGTAAACAACACGTTCATTTTATGCGTTCTCCTTTATAATTTCGTCCAGATTTTTCCCGATCAGCTCCATGGTCCGGAAAAAGACCTCCTGATCGGCCGGCTCCACATGGTCCAGCAGGCGCTTGAAAAAGGCATTCTGCACCACACGCCCCTTGCGGATGATCGGGTCTGCCTTGCCGGTGCAGAGAAGCTTCGTTTTGCGGCGGTCGCCGGCCACAGCGTACCGTTCCAGATACCCTTCCTGCACAAGCTTATCCACATACATGGAGACGAGATTCGCCTTGATATGACGCACCTCCACGATATCGCGGGCGGTTTTGTAATCCGGGTTGTTGGCAAGAAACATCAAAATGTCAAATGCCGTCTGCGGCAGCTTCAGTTCCTGACACAGCGGCTTGCAGACGGCATTGTACGCCTGCGAGGTCTTGATCGCAAATTCTACGTTCGGGTTCACGCCGAGCCTTCCTCTCTCTGTTTTCATTTTTGAATGATTCATTTTTGAAGTATTATAGTGCAGATGAGGGGAGTTGTCAAGAGAAAAAGAGGTCCTGAAAAGCCCGCAGGCTTTTCAGGACCTCAAAACCAAACGAATCTTTCAGAACAGCGCCACTGCCGCCAGACGCACCAGCAAAGCGCACAGCCATGCCACGGCGCACTGGTTCACCACCATGACGACCGCCCACTTGTTGCCCAGCTCCCGCTTGACCGAGGCCACTGCCGCGATGCAGGGGGTGTACAGCAGGCAGAACACCAGCAGGGGAGCCGCCTGCGCCGGGGTAAGGGCCGCCGACAGCGCAGCTTCGGAGCCAAAGAGGATGAGCAGCGAGGACACCACGCTCTCCTTTGCCATGAAGCCGGTGATGAGGGCGGTGGAGATGCGCCAGTCCGCAAAGCCCAAAGGCCCGAACAGCGGGGCGATGTCGCCCGCGATGCGGGCAAGGATGCTGGCCTGCGGGTCGGCGGTCAGCCGCAGCTGCAGGTCAAAGTTCTGCAAAAACCAGATGACGATGGTGGCCGCAAAGATGACCGTGAAGGCCTTCTGCAAGAAGTCCCGGGCCTTTTCCCACAGCAGCTGTGCCACGTTTTTCAGGCCGGGCAGGCGGTAGTTGGGCAGCTCCATGACAAAGGGCACTGCCTCGCCCTTGAACACCGTGCTCTTGAGCAGCAGTGCCGCCAGCACGCCCACCACGATGCCGGTAAAGTACAGCAGCACCATCACAAGGCCCGCATACTGCGGGAAGAACGCCGCCGCAAACAGGCTGTAGATGGGCAGCTTTGCCGAGCAGCTCATGAACGGGGTGAGCAGGATGGTCATTTTGCGGTCGCGCTCCGAGGGCAGGGTGCGGCTTGCCATGACACCGGGCACGGTGCAGCCAAAGCCGATGAGCATGGGCACGATGCTGCGGCCCGAAAGGCCGATGCGGCGCAGCAGCTTATCCATCACAAAGGCCACGCGGGCCATGTAACCGGTATCCTCCAGCATGGAGAGGAAGAAGAACAGCACCACGATGATGGGCAGAAAGCTCAGCACGCTGCCCACACCGGTAAAAATGCCGTCGATGAGCAGGGAGTGCACCGCCGCGTTAACGTTCCAGTTTGTAAGCGCCGTGTCCACGATGCCGGTCAGGGCATCGATGCCCATTTCCATCAGGTTCTGAAAGAACAGGCCGATGACGTTGAAGGTGAGGAAGAACACCAGACCCATGATGGCGATAAAGGCCGGGATGGCGGTGTACTTGCCGGTGAGGAATCTGTCGATGCGGTTGGAGCGCAGCTGCTCTTTGCTTTCGTGGGGCTTGACCACTGTCTTTGCCACAAGCTCCTGAATGAAGGAGAACCGCATATCCGCAATGGCGGCGGCGCGGTCCAGCCCGCGCTCCCGCTCCATCTGCACGATGATATGTTCGATCATCTCTTTTTCGTTCTGATCCAGCTTCAGGGCTTCCTCGATGCGCCGGTCGCCCTCCACCAGCTTGGTGGCGGCAAACCGCACCGGAATGCCCGCCGCCCTGGCGTGATCCTCGATCAGATGGATGATGCCGTGGATGCAGCGGTGTACGGCACCGCCGTGGTCGTCCTCACTGCAGAAATCCATGCGGCCGGGCCGCTCCTGATACTTTGCCACATGAAGTGCGTGGTCTACCAGCTCATCCACGCCCTCATTCTTGGCGGCAGAGATGGGAATGACCGGGATGCCAAGCATGGCTTCCATCTTGTTGATGCGCACCGTGCCGCCGTTGCCGCGCACCTCGTCCATCATATTCAGTGCCAGCACCATGGGGATGTCCAGCTCCATGAGCTGCATGGTCAGGTAGAGGTTGCGCTCGATGTTGGTGGCATCCACGATGTTGATGATGCCGGTGGGCTTTTCGCCGATGATGAACTGCCGGGTGACGATCTCCTCGCTGGAATAGGGGGACATGGAGTAGATGCCCGGCAGGTCGGTGACTTCGGTCTCCGGGTGGCCCTTGATGGCACCGCTCTTGCGGTCCACCGTCACGCCCGGGAAATTGCCCACATGCTGGTTGGAACCGGTGAGCTGGTTGAACAGGGTGGTCTTACCGCAGTTCTGGTTGCCAGCCAGCGCAAAGGTGAGGGTCCTATCCTCGGGCAGGGGATTCTCCCCCTTTTTGATGTGGTATTTTCCGCCCTCGCCAAGGCCGGGGTGATCCACCATTTTATCATCTGCCGGAGCCGCCGACATTGCCGGGGCCTTTTCGGTGGGGGTGATGCCGATCTGCGCGGCATCGTCCAGCCGGAGGGTCAGCTCATAGCCATGGATGCGCAGCTCCATGGGGTCGCCCATGGGTGCCAGCTTGACCAGCGTGACCTCCGCCCCCGGGATCAGACCCATATCCAGAAAATGCTGGCGCAGTGCGCCGGCCCCGCCGACGGTATCCACAACAGCGCTTTTTCCGATCTGCAATTCTTTTAATGTCATAAGATCGACCTTCTCATTTTATCCACTGTCAAAGTGTGTTAGTTTGTGTTAACAATAGTAATATAGGCTAACTTTGCGCGGTTGTCAATAGATAAAATGGTGAAGGTTTAACTCCCCCAGTCTGCTGCGCAGACAGCCCCCTCTGGGATGGGGCCTTTGGCATAGCGGGAAAGTTTGCAGCTAAAACGCAAAGCTTGCAGGCACGCCAGAGGCTCCCTCTCCGAGGACGACTTCCCCCGGCCGGGGGAAGATGTCACCGCAGATGACAAAAAGGGGAATCTGGCAAAACCGTCAGGTTTTGACGGAGGGAGTTTGCACACTAAAAAGCCGTGCCCCCTCTTTTCAGAGAATGCACGGCTTTGGAGGTTTATGCGTTTACTTCACAGTGTGGTAGCCATCGGGGTTGTTCTTCTGCCAGTTCCAGCTGTCGGCACACATTTCCTCGATGCCGTATTCCGCCACCCAGCCAAGCTCGTTCTTTGCCTTGGTGGGGTCTGCATAGCACTCGGCAATGTCGCCGGGGCGGCGCGGGTCGATCACATAGGGAATCTCCTTACCGCAGGCCTTGGAGAAAGCGTGGATCACATCCAGCACGCTGTAGCCCTTGCCAGTGCCCAGGTTGCAGATGAACAGGCCGCAGTTCGTTTCCAGCTTCTTGATGGCGCACACATGGCCGCGGGCCAGATCCACCACGTGGATGTAGTCGCGCACGCCGGTGCCGTCCGGGGTGGGATAGTCGTTGCCAAAGACATGCACCTTTTCCAGCTTGCCAACGGCCACCTTGGCGATATAGGGCATGAGGTTATTGGGGATGCCGTTGGGGTCCTCGCCGATGAGGCCGGACTTGTGCGCACCAATGGGGTTGAAGTAGCGCAGCAGGGCCACGTTCAGGCTGGGGTCTGCCTTGCACACATCCTGCAGGATGCGCTCGGTGAACACCTTAGTCGTGCCGTAGGGGTTGGTGGTGGCACCGGTGGGGAAGTCCTCGGTGATGGGCACGCTGGCGGGGTCGCCATAGACGGTTGCGGAAGAGCTGAACACGAAGTTGTGGCAGTTGTGATGGCGCATCACGTCCAGAATGACCAGCGTGCAGTTGAGGTTGTTGTAATAGTATTCAATGGGCTTGGAAACACTCTCGCCCACTGCCTTGTAGGCTGCGAACTGGATCACAGCAGTAATGTCCGGGCACTCAGAGAAGATGTGCTCCACATCCTCGTGCTTGGTCATATCCGCCTTGTAAAAGCGGAAGTCCTTGCCGGTGATCTGCTTGATGCGGTCCAGCACCACCGGAGATGCATTATAATAGTTATCTGCCACAACAACGTCGTAGCCAGCGTTCAGCAGTTCGATGCAGGTGTGGCTGCCGATATAACCGGCGCCGCCGGAAACCAAAATTGCCATAGCCTAGTACCTCTCTCGCTCATTTACATTACAGTTGATGCCGGCATTCCCCGGCCTTGCCTAAAGAATACCGCTTTTATGGCTCAGAATCAAGGGATGCGTCTTCTATTTAGATGAATTTTTGTTGCATCTTTGTTTTTGAGGTTTTGATTTAAAAGCGTTTTTTGTCATTTTGTCATGGATAAAAGGCACGGTTTGTGCAAAACATAGAAATGACGCGAAAACTCCCTCCGTCAAAGCCTGACGGCTTTGCCAGCTCCCTCGGAGAGGGTTGTCGCCGTAGGCGACTGGGGGAGTTTTCCTCCTGCCACGCAAAAAACGCCTGCCGGAGCAGACGTTTTTGTGTGGTACATCATTTTTTACAATTTTCCGCACTGCTTGCCGGTGAAGAAGCGCAGGGTGGTGGTGGCGCGGAACACCTTGCCTGCCCGCAGCACCGTGGTGGGGAACTCCGGGTGGGAAGGGCTGCAGGGGTAATGCTGGGTCTCCAGCGCAAAGCCGCCGTACTTCTGCATGGGCACGCCGCCCTTGCCGGGGGTGGGGCAGTCCTGCAAAAAGTTTCCGGTGTACAACTGGATGCCCGGCTGGGTGGTGTACAGCTTCATGCTGATGCCGGTCTTTTCACTGGTGACCCATGCGCAGATGCTCTGGCTGGAGCCGCGGGCGCGGTCGATCACAAAGCAGTGGTCGTAGCCACCGCCCACCATGGTGGTCTGGGCAAAGCCGGTATCGATATCCCGGCCAATGAGCTTTCCCTCGGTAAAATCCATGGGGGTGTTTGCCACCGGCAGAATGGCACCGGTGGGGCAGGTCTGATTGTTGCCTTCCAGATAGTTGGAGGCATAGATGCGCAGCTTCTGGCCCAGAATATCGCCCTCACCGTTCAGGTTGAAGTAGCTGTGGTTCGTGAGGTTCACGATGGTATCCGCATCCGAAGAGACGCGGTAATCCATGCGGAAGGCATTGTCCTCGGTGAGGGTATAGCGCACCGCCAGCTTCAGGCTGCCGGGGAAGCCGTCCTCGCCGTCCGGGCTTTCAGCCTCCATGAGCAGGGTATCGCCAAAGGATTTTACCCGGTACAGCTTGCGCGAAAAGCAGCCGTGCAGATGGTTGGGGCCGTTGTTGGCTTCCAGCTGGTAGGTCTTGCCGCCCACGCTGAAGGTGGCATTCTCGATGCGGTTGGCATAGCGGCCTACGAACGCGCCGCAGCAGGTGCTGCTGGAGGACGTGAAGTCATCCTCATAATCTGCCATGGTGTCGTGGCCCAGCACGACATCCACCGGGCCGTTCTTGGCCGGAACGATGATGTTTTTAATGATGCATCCGTAGTCCAGAACGCTCACCGTCAGGCCGCCGGGATTGGAAAGGATGTACTCTGTAACATTTGCGCCCTGTTTGGTCACACCGAAGGGCTTGGAGCGGATCTGTGCCATTGGGCATTCGCCTCCTCAGATTTTACTCGGACATACAGTCAGGCAGACTTCCACTGTATTCTATCTTATTTATGATTATATCACAGTTTTATATCTTTGTGGGGAACCGATTTTAGAATTTGCATCCAATTTTTCCAGCTATTTTTTGTTGAAATTATTCAGGTGGCGAGGCATGTAACACAAAAAAATCCAAGCCGCTCCGCTAAATGATTTTTTGTGTTACGCCGATTTTGAGTCGCTGCGCGACGAAACGTAAGGGCAACAGCATGTTTTCATGCTGACGCGAATGCTCCCGCAGGGAGCCAGCGTCAGCACATGCCGTTTGCCGTTACGGCCTTTCCCGTGAAAACGCAATGCCGGGCGGTCCGCAGACCGCCCGGCATTGCTCTATTATAAATAATTCTTCCGCTGATGATACGCAAAGCAAAGCGGCGCGCATTCTAAATCGTCATGCTGTCGTCAGTCTTCCGGCTGTGCCGTGCCCGCAGACTTCTGCGCCGCAATGAACTCGGCTGCATCGTCCGGGATGTCGTCCAGATCATCGTCGCTGCCAACATCCACGTTGAGCGGCGGCTTCTTGAACAGGATATCGTACAGCACCGGAACGATATACAGGGTCATCAGGGTGGCGTAGCTCAGGCCGCAGATGATGACGATGGCCATGCCGCTCATCAGCTGGCTTGCCATATCGCCGCTGAACACCAGCTGCAGCATGGCCAGCACGGTGGTCAGGGTGGTCATGAGGATGGGGCGCATACGGGTCTTGCCGGTAGCCACCAGCGCAGCGCGGCGCTCCATGCCGCCAATGCGCAGCTGGTTTGCATAGTCCACGAACACGATGCCGTTGTTGACAACCGTGCCCATCAGCACGATGAAGCCCATCAAGGAGATCATGGTGAGCTGCTGGCCGGTGATCAGCAGGCCCAGCAGGCCGCCGGTAAAGGCCAGCGGCACCGTGAACAGCACGATGAAGGGGGACAGCAGGCTCTGGAACTGTGCCACCATGACCAGATATACAAAGGGCAGGGCCAGAGCCATCCACTGCACCATTTCGTTCACCATGTAGTCGGTGCTCTCGGTCTCGCCGCCCAGCGTGATGCTGCAGCTCTCCGGCATCTCGCCGCTGGCTGCGTACTCGTCCAGCTTCTTCTGCAGCACGCGGGACTGCACCATGGTGTTGTAGCCATCCAGCGTATCCGCCGTCACAGTGACATACTCGGTCTGGTTCTCGCTGGTAATGGCATCCGGTGCGGTGCCGGTGGTCCAGCTGGCGATATCGTTCAGGGTGCAGGTACCATTGGTCACTGTGCCGTCTGCCGACATTTCGGTGGTCTCAAAGGTAAGCTCCATCATGTTTTCCTTGGTGACGGGGTCCAGATTATTGGTGATCTGGACATCCATGGTGGTGCCGTTCACCGTGACGGGGGTCTGGGCCGTGGCGGTGGTGGTGAGCTTTGCCGCGATCTGCTGGTATACCTGCGCAACGGTCAGGCCGTAGGCGCGCACCTTGTCGCGGTCCACCTTCAGAATGATGGTGGCATCGCCGCTGCCAAGGCCGTTGTCCGCATTGGCAAAGCCCTCGGTATCGTTGACGATCTCCATTACCTTCTCGGAAACGGTGGTCAGCGTTTCCGGATCCTTGCCGTAGACCTTGACCGACAGGCCGGTGGCCAGCTGGCTGGTCAGATCATCGGTCATGCCGTACAGCTTGACCTCAGCGGTGCAGTTCTCGATCTGGGACACTGCATCCTCCATGGCCTGCCGGGTCTTTTCCACCTCACGGGAGGAAAGGCTCTCGCTCATCATGACGTTGATCTTGTATCTGCCGTAGGCATTGGCGGAGTTCAGGATATCAGTGATGGCAGTGGGCAGGCCCAGCTGGCTGATATCCAGACCGGCCATGCTGGTGTCGAGGGTGATGCCCACCTCTTCCACATTTTCCACATTCAGGGCCGCCTGTGCCACCTGACCCGCAATGGCATAGGATTCCTCCTTGGTCAGGCCGTCAGCGGTGGACAGGGTGATCTGCGCCTCGTTGCTGGTGATGCTGGGCAGCAGCTCCACGCCCATGTTCAGCACCTGCCAGCCGCTGAACACCAGCAGCACCACCGCCGCGATCAGGGGCAGGGCACGGTGCTGCAGGCACCATTCCAGACTATGGGCATACTTTTCCTGCACCTTTTCAAACCAGGCAAGGCGCTTGGGTTCAGCTTTTTTCAGCACGGTAGAGGATGCCGCCGGGACCACCGTGAGCGCCACGATGAGGGAGGCCATCAGGCAGTAACCGATGCACAGAGACATGGGCATCATCAGGCTGCGCACAATGCTGGCCGAGAACACCACCGGCAGGAACACGCACACCGAGGTGAGGGTGGAGGCCACCACCGACATGCCCACCTGTTTTGTGCCCTGCACGGCAGCGCGGGCCGCAGGCACGCCGCGGCTGCGCAGACGGTAGACGTTCTCAATGACGACCACCGAGTTATCCACCAGCATACCAATGCCGAGGGAAAGGCCGGCCAGGGTCATCACGTTCAGGTCCAGCCCGGTAAAGTACATGAGCACCACCGCGAACAGAACGGACAGCGGGATGCTGATGCCGACCACGAGGGTGGGCTTGATATCCTTCAGGAAGATGGCCAGCACGATGATGGCCAGTGCAGCGCCCACCACCATGCTGGTGAGGATGCTGTTGATGACGATGGTGATGTAGTTGCCCTGATTGGACAGCACCACCATGTGCAGGCCGTCGTATTGTTTTTCCAGCTCTTTAAATGCGGTCAGGCAGTTGTCGGAGACCTCGCCTGCGCTGGAAGTCGCATTCTTATAGATTTTGAGGATGGATGCCTTTTCGCCGTTCAGGCGGGTGTAGCTGTCGGCGGAGTTATCAATGACCTCCACATCCGCCACATCAGAAAGGCGCACGTCGCCGTAGCCCTCCACATGCAGCAGCAGGGCACCGCTGATATCCTTCACACTGTCGTACTCTTCGCCGACTTTCAGCAGCCAGGACTCGCCGTCCTTATCCTGCACGTAACCGGCCGGCATGGAGAAGTTCTGGGCATAGATGAGCTGCGCCAGCGTTTCAATGTCCAGCTGCTTTGTCACATCGGCCTGTGCCAGAGCGTTGGTCTTGGCCGTCTCGTACTCTGCCTTGGCGGCCTCCAGCTGCTTTTCGTACTCGTTCAGCATTTCACGCGCTTCGGTGAACTGCATATAGGCGTTGAGCTGCTGCTGGGAGAAGCTGCCCAGTGCGCCGGAGAACTCGGTCATCAGCTGGGGCACATTGTCCATGGCCTTGATAGTGCTTTCCAGCGTGTTATAGACCACATTCAGGCTTTCCTGCAGCTGCATCTCATTGGCAAGATCCTCTGCGGTGCTACCTTCGGAGCCGGTCTCGGTGTTCACGCGCTCCTGCAGCTTCTGCAGGGCGGTAGTGAGCTTATCGGTAATGGTGCGCAGCTCAGCCACAATATCGATCAGAGAGTCGATATCTCGCATACCGGTCTCGTTGAACTTGTCCATGACCTTCTGCAGACCGTCGCGCACCTCGATCAGGGCCTGCTGGATCTCAGGCTCCTTGACCACAGCGATCAGGCTGTTCACGCTCTCCAGAAGAGCCTGCGCCTGCGCGCGCACCGTTTCCACTGCGGCACCCACCTCGGTGCTCATCTGGCTCATGACCGAGTTGGACACCGTATTGCCAAAGTTTTTCAGCTGCTTTTCGTATTCCTTGCGTCCGGCGGTGATCTGCGCCTCGGCGCTTTCCAGCTGGGAGCGGGCTGCAGCCAGCTGGGTATCGATCAGTTCCAGCAGCTTTGCGTTGATTCCGTCGATCTTATCCTGATTGAGCTGCACCTGCACCAGCTTTTCCACCAGACCGCTGGACGAAACGCTGGACACACCGCCCTTGCGCTGCACTTCCGGCACAAGGGTGTTCTGGATAAACTCAGAAAGCTCGTACTGGTCGGCACCTTCGCGGCTGACAGCCACCGTCATGAAAGCGTTCATGTTCAGGCTGTACTCAATGATGGAGGGGGTCAGGCAGGTGCTGGGCAGGTCGCTTTTGGCCTGATCCAGCTTGTTGGACACCTTGACCAGCGCGCTGTTCATATCCGTATCCTCGGCAAACTCCATCAGCAGCAGGCTGTAGTTTTCTGCCGATGTTGCGGTGATCTTGGACACGCCCGGCACTGTGAGCGAGTTCTGCAGCACATCCGAGACCTCGCTCTCCACACGCTCCGGGCTTGCGCCGGGATACACGGTGACCACCATCAGATACGGTGTGTTCACGTTGGGCAGCAAGTTCGTATCCATCTTTGTGACCGCCACAAAGCCCAGAATCAGGATCATGACCACTGCAACCAGCACCGTAAACGGCTTTTTGACACTGAATTTTTCCATTTTCTCCTACCGTTTCTCTGCCTTGCCGCAAAGCAGGACAGCTGCTTTCCCTGCGGGAAAGGCTACACTTCAACATTTTTATTATACACGCAAGCCCCCGCCTTGCAAGAGCGGGGTGGGATTCTTTTGCGATTCTTTAGATACTTTCGCAAGATTTTAACATTTGCCGTTCCATTTTTCCATTTTTCGGCTGCGGGTGCGACCAAATTCGGTCAGTCTTCCTTTATGGATACGCGGCAGCCGGGCAGATTGTTGCACCTTTTTAAAATTTTTCTGCTGAAGCGCCAGAGCCGCTTTTTGTTTTTTGCGTGGAAATGTGCATTTGAATATGTTATACTAGAGTACAGAATGGATCAGCAGGCTCTTTTTCGGGCCTTATCCTATAGATTCGACCGATAAAAACGAGGAACACTATGAAAAAAGTCATTTCCGTCCGTTTCAAAGAGAACGGCAAAAGCTATTATTTTGATCCCGCCGGGGCCGACATCAAAACCGGCGAATACGTGATCGTGGAGACCGCCCGCGGCATTGAGTGCGGCGAGGTGGTGCAGGGCGTGAGGGAGATCGCCGATGCGGCAGTGCCCAAGGCCCTCAAGCCCATTACCCGCATGGCCGACAGCGTGGATATCCGCCGGATGCGCCAGAACCGTGAGGACGAAAAGCGCGCCTACCGCACCTGTCAGGAGTGCATTGCCCGCCACGGCCTGGAAATGAAGCTTGTGGAGGCCGAGTATACCCTAGACCGCTCCAAGATCATGTTCTACTTTACCGCCGATGGCCGCGTGGACTTCCGCGAGCTGGTCAAGGATCTGGCCGGTATCTTCCACACCCGCATCGAGCTGCGCCAGATCGGCGTGCGGGACGAGAGCAAGATGATCGGCGGCCTTGGCATCTGCGGCCAGCCCTTCTGCTGCAGCCGCTTTTTAAAGGACTTCCAGCCTGTCTCCATCAAGATGGCCAAGGAGCAGGGCCTTTCGCTGAACCCCACCAAGATCAGCGGTGCCTGCGGCCGCCTGATGTGCTGCCTTGCCTATGAGGAGAGCGCCTACGAGTACCTGAACAGCATCATGCCCATGGTGGGCAGCACCGTGCGCACGCCGGACGGTCTTGGCACCGTGCTGGAGGTGAACCCGGTCTCCGGCTACCTGCGGGTGCGCTGCGGCACCGAGAGCCTTTCGCCCCGTTACTATAAGGTGGGCGTGTGCGAATATATCAGCGGCGGCAAGCGTGCGCCCCGCCGCCCGGACCCGGACGACGATTACTCCGGCGTGCGCAACCCGGCCCCGGTGGTGGCTTCCTCCGACGATGGCGAAAAGCGCTGCGCGGGCGGTGGCTGCGCCCGGAAGCGCGCTGCCGAAAAGGAGTGAGGGCCGCGCCGGCGGCTCTGAGGGGTTAGTCTGCCAAAACTAACTGTTCTTCGTGATTTTTGCCAAAAAACTCCTGCAAATTTGGCCATAAGTTAGCCTGTGCTTTTGTGCAACCCAACAAAAAACAGACTTTTGTGTTTTTCGGGTCACGGTTAGTCTTGCCTTTTCTCACCTGCTTTGTTAAAATGCAGGCAAGGATATGATTTCCGGAGAGACATGCACAGCCGTGCCATACATGACTCTTCATACATACTTCGGGCACGGAGATAAAAAGGAGAGTTTATTATGGCACACAAGGTTTCTGACGCATGTGTTGGCTGCGGCGCTTGCGAGGGCGCTTGCCCGGTTGGCGCTATCACCGTTGATGGTGTTGCTTCTGTGAACGCAGACGCTTGCATCGACTGCGGCGCTTGCGAGGGTGCTTGCCCCACCGGTGCTATCACTGCTGAATAATTTTAGCAGCTGCACAAAAAACGCATCAAAAGCAGCAGGCCTGTCCAAAGCAGGTCTGCTGCTTTTTTGTTTTGCAGTAATTCGCACAAATTCCCCGAGCAATTCCACGCATTTTTTTGAGAGGGTACGGCACACTTATCTATGGAACATTCTACCGAAGTCTTGTATAATAGAACTATGGTTTATTGCTCGCCGGAGCATCGTTTCGGCTCCGACGCGCTGCTGCTGGCCCGTTTCTGTGAGCCAAAGCGTGCCCAGAAGGCCGCAGACCTGTGCTCCGGCTGCGGCATCGTGGCGCTGGAATGGCACGACCGCGGCCACCGCGGCCCCTGCATAGGGCTGGAGCTGCAGCCCGAGGGCAGCGCCCTGCTTTCCGCTGCGGTGCAGGAGCAGGACATCGGGCACATTGAGCCTGTCTGTGCCGACCTGCGCGCTTTCCGGCAGGGCGAGGGCAGTTTTGACGTGTGTGCGTGCAATCCGCCCTATTTCACGGATGGGCCTCAGAGCCGGAATGCAGCCCACGCCCTTGCCCGGCACGAGAACACCTGCACGCTGGACGATGTGTGCCAGTGTGCGTTCCGCCTTTTGAAGGACGGCGGGCGCTTTGCGCTGTGCCACCGGCCGGAACGGCTGGCGGAGGTGCTGGCGGTGCTGCGGGCCAACCGGCTGGAGCCGAAGCGGCTGGCCTTTGTAAAGAACAAGGCGGACGGCGCGCCATGGCTCTTCCTTGTGGAAGCGCAAAAGAACCGCAAGACCGGCCTGCGGGTGGAGCCGGATGTGTTGATCAGCGCCGGTGCGGCGTTATATGGGAGGTAAACTATGGCAGGAACTCTTTATATCGTGGCAACGCCCATCGGCAATCTGGACGATATGCCGCCGCGCGTAGCGGCCACCTTTGGCGCGGCAGACTTTATTGCCGCCGAGGACACCCGTGTGACCATGAAGCTGCTGAACTTTCTGGGCCTGAAAAAGCCCATGGTCAGCTACTATGAGCACGCCCTGCAGAAGGGTGAGGGCATCCTGCGCCGCATTGAGGCAGGCGAGAGCTGCGCCCTGTGCAGTGATGCCGGCATGCCCTGCGTCTCCGACCCGGGCGAGGTGATCGTGCGGGACGCACTGGCCCGGGGCATCAAAGTGGTGCCGGTGCCGGCGGCCTCTGCCTGCGTCACCGCGCTGGCCGTGTCCGGGCAGGACACCTCCCGCTGGGTGTTTGAGGGCTTTCTGCCCGTGAACCGCAAGCAGAAAAAAGAGCGGCTGGCTGAGCTTTTGCAGGAAAAGCGCACCACCATCTTTTACGAAGCGCCCCACAAGCTGCGCACCACGCTGGACGATCTGGCCAATGCCTTTGGCGCAGACCGCAGCATCACCCTGTGCCGGGAGCTGACAAAGCTGCACGAGGATATCTGGAAGACTACCCTCGGCGAGGCGGTGGAGCACTACAAGACCAACGAGCCGCGCGGCGAGTATGTGCTGGTGATGGCCGGTGCGCCGGAGACCGCCGACCCGGAGCAGAAGCTGACACTGGAGCAGGCAGCGCATCGGGCGCTGGAGCTGACCGGGCAGGGCTTTGGCCCCACCGCCGCAGCCAAGGCGGCGGCACAGGGTACACCTTATTCTAAAAGCGAAGTGTACAAGCAGCTGCTGGTATTGCAACAGGGCCAGCAGGCTGGTGAATGACAGCATCTCAGGTAAATGGTAATAGAGGAGGACCCCTTTTGTGACAAAACTTCTGGTTTTGAGCGACAGCCACGGCGGACGTGCCGCCATTGAGCGCGTGCTGATGAAAGAGAGCAAAAGCATCGATGCCCTGATTTTTCTGGGCGACGGCCTGCGGGATCTGGAACTGGCTCTGACGCAGTACCCCAAGCTGCGGGCCTACTCGGTGGCGGGCAACTGCGATTACGGCGCACTGGAACCCACCGACGGCCTTGCCGCCTTTGACGGCGTGGTGATCTTTTACACCCACGGTCATATGTACGGTGTAAAATACGATCTGGATACGCTGGCAGATGCCGCATCTGCCCGGGGTGCCGAGGTGGCCCTGTTCGGCCACACCCACATCCCCCATGCAGAGGCCCGCAGCGGGGTGTTCCTGTTCAACCCCGGCTCCTGCGGCCGGTGTTACACCGGGCCGGACACCTACGGCATCCTGACGCTGGACGAAGGCAAAGTGATCACATACGAACACAAAGAGGTACCCAAACAATGAGCATCAATGAGGTGCGCTATCTGCCGGAATGCGGCAGCACCAACGCTTACGCCAAAGAACATTTTGAGGAGTTCGGCCCGGTGGGCGCGGTGTATACCGAGAACCAGACCGCCGGCCGCGGACGGCTGGGCCGCAGCTGGGTGAACGCCGAGGGCAAGGCCCTGTATTATACAGCAGCCATCCGGGAACCGCTGGCCCAGCCTGCCACCCTGCCGCTGCTGGCAAGCCTTGCCGTGCGCACCCAGCTCAAGCTGCGCTACGGCGTGGACTGCCAGATCAAGTGGCCCAACGACCTTCTGCTCAATGGCAAAAAGGCCGTGGGCATCCTGTGCGAGAGCGTGAGCTACGGCTACCAGCAGCAGGGCAGGGGCATTTTGTGCGGCATCGGCATCAATCTGGCCCAGCCGCAGAGCTACTTTGATGCCGCCGGTCTGCCCAACGGCACCTCGCTGGCGCTGCAGGGCGCAAAGGTGGATCTTTCCACCGACCCCGCATGGCTGGCCGAGGGCCTGACCGACTTTGGCTTTGACCGCAACATGTATGTGTTTGCCCGCGATGGCTTTGCACCCTTCCGGGAGGAATACAAAGCCGCCTGCGTCAATCTGGGCCGCCGGGTCACTTTTGACCTGCCGGACGGCGGGCAGGGTGCCGGTGAAGCTGTCGATGTGGACGAAGAGGGCCGTCTGGTGGTGCGCACCGACAGCGGCGAAGTGCACGTTTTTACCGGCGAAGTATCGGTGCACGGCATCTACGGGGCCGTCTGAGTTTTATAGAACTGTACGCTCCACGCAGACAGTTTTAAGTCTGCATGGAGTTTCTTTGCACATTTTTGCTCGATTTTTCCGCAAAACGCTTGAATTCACGAACTTTTTGTGAATTTGTTGTGTACATTTCCAGTTGCCAATTCAGCCATACTTTAGTATAATAGAGTACGTGCCAGCGTATCCTTTGTTGGATAGGATGCGCGTGTTTTAGGAAATAGGAAAACGGACAGCACAAGCGCCATGCCCCAAAAAGCAAGGCACTTGTGCTGTCGCAAGGAGAGCAAGCATGAAAGATCAAGAATCCTTCAAGCCGTATATTCCTGCGGAAAAGATCACCGCGGAAATGACGGCGACCTCTGTGATCATGGGCATCATCCTGTCTGTGGTCTTTGGCGCTGCAAATGCCTATCTGGGCCTGCGCGTCGGCATGACTGTTTCTGCCTCCATTCCGGCAGCAGTCATCTCTATGGGCGTGATCCGCGTCCTGCTCAAAAAGAACTCCATTCTGGAGAGCAACATGGTGCAGACCATCGGTTCCGCAGGCGAGAGCCTGGCCGCCGGTGCCATCTTCACCATGCCCGCACTGTTCCTGTGGGCAAAAGAGGGCCTGTGCGACAAGCCCAGCATCCTGGAGATCACCCTGATCGCCCTGTGCGGCGGCATTCTGGGCGTTCTGTTCATGGTGCCCCTGCGCAACGCCCTGATCGTCAAGGAACACGCCACCCTGCTGTACCCGGAAGGCACCGCCTGTGCAGACGTTCTGCTGGCCGGTGAAGAGGGCGGTGCAAACGCCTCCACCGTGTTCTCCGGCATGGGTCTGGCAGCCATCTTCAAGTTCATCGTGGACGGCCTGAAGATGATCCCCGCCGACATTGCCGTGGCCTTCAGTTCCTTCAAGGGTGCTCTGGGCATGGAAGTGTACCCCGCTCTGCTGGGCGTGGGCTACATCGTCGGCCCCAAGACCGCTTCCTACATGTTCACCGGTTCTCTGGTGGGCTGGATGGTCATTATCCCGCTGATCTGCCTGTTCGGCGCAAACATCTCCCTGTACCCGGCAGCAGCCGGCACCACCATTGCTGATCTGTATGCAGCAGGCGGTGCAGACGCTATCTGGTCCAACTACGTCAAGTATATCGGCGCAGGCGCCATTGCTACCGGCGGTATCATCTCGCTGATCAAGAGCCTGCCTCTGATCGCATCCACCTTCCGTGATGCCATGAAGAGCATGAAGGGCGGCAGTGCTTCCGGCACCTCCCGTACCGAGAAGGACATGCCCATGCCCTTTATTCTGGGCGGCATCCTGCTCATCATCCTCATCATCTGGCTGGCTCCGGCAATCCCCGTCAGCCCGCTGGGTGCTCTGCTGATCGTCATCTTCGGCTTCTTCTTCTCCACCGTCTCTGCACGTATGGTCGGCATGATCGGCAGCTCCAACAACCCGGTCTCCGGCATGACCATTGCCACCCTGCTGATCGCTACCATGATCCTGAAGGCCACCGGCAACGTTGGCATCGAGGGCATGATCGGCTCCATGGCAATCGCATCTGTCATCTGCATCTGCGCTGCCATTGCTGCAGATACCTCTCAGGACCTGAAGACCGGCTACCTGCTGGGCGCGACCCCGGTCAAGCAGCAGATCGGCGAGCTGATCGGCGTTGTTGCTGCCGGTCTGGCCATCGGCGGTGTGCTGTACCTGCTGGACAGCGCATGGGGCTACGGTGGTGCTGAGGTCCCCGCACCGCAGGCTACCCTGATGAAGATGATCGTTGAGGGCATCATGGGCGGCAACCTGCCCTGGAACCTGGTGTTCACCGGTGTGTTCCTTGCCATTGCCCTGGAGATCCTGCGCATCCCTGTGATGCCGTTCGCCATCGGCCTGTATCTGCCCATCTACCTGAACACCTCCATCATGATCGGTGGTGCTGTGCGCTGGTTCATGGACAGCCGCAAGAACGTTGACGCTGCCACCAAGGAAGAGCAGACCACCAACGGCACCCTGTTCTGCGCCGGTATGATCGCAGGCGAGGGCCTTGTGGGCATCCTGCTGGCTGTGTTTGCCGTGTTTGGCATCAGCACTGCCCTGAGCATTGATCTGGGCAACATTGGCGGCGTGGTCCTGATGATCGTGATGATCGCATGCCTGCTGGCCTTCTCCATGAAGAAAAAGAAGAACTGATGAGTAAGAAAAAGCAGTCCATCAACTATCTGGACCTTATTCCGCAGCGGGCGGAAACCCTGCGCTGGCACACAGACGAAGCCACCGGCCTTATCACCCTTGAGGTGGAGAACACCGGTGTGTTCAATACGATCGCGCAAAAAGTGTTTCATAAACCGCGCACCACACAGGTGCATCTGGACGAGACCGGCAGCTATCTCTGGCCGCTGATCGACGGCCAGAAGACCGTTGCACAGCTTGCTGACTGCATGAAGCAGCAGTTTGGTGAAAAAGCTGAACCGCTGTACCCGCGCATCATCAAGTATTTCCAGATCGTGGAATCTTACCACTTTATCAAGTTCCTCAACCAATAAGCGCAAAAGAAGCGGCGCTCAGAGCCTGTTGCAAGGCACTGAGCGCCGCTTTTCTTATTCTTTTTTACTGCTCCAATCTACCGCATCTGCGGCCACGGCATTTTATCTGCGGCGCTTTCTCCTTTTAAGGTTCAGCGAGCCACCGCCCGCGGCAAGAGTGACCGCCGTTAATGCAGCGAGGATGAACAGCAGTGCACACAACAGAAGCGCTGTGGCTTTGGTGTCGGTGCGGAAATCGGAGACATACTCCTTGTGGGTCACAAGGTCTACCGTGCCCACTTCATCGCCGTCCAGATACACGGTGGCTGTACCCACCACACTGCCGCTCTTGACGGTGGCCGCAATGCTCTCCGGCAGGTCGAAGGAGTAGGTAACGATATCGTCTGCGTGGCCGTAGCCGCTGACCGGCGCAGCGGCATACAGCGCCACCGCCGGTTCGGTGCGGCACTTGGTCAGCGCCACGGTGGTGAGCTCGGTCTGGGTGTCCACCAGCGGACGGTCCGCAAAGCTGGCAAAGGCCCAGTCGAACAGATCATCGCACTCGGCAAAGAGGTGGTCCGGCGTATCGCAGCCAAGGATCACCAGCCCGTAGGTGTGGCCGTCCTTTTCCGCAAAGGCCACGATGCAGCGGCCTGCCAGCGTGGTAAAGCCGCCCTTGACCCACCGGACATACTCCCGGTAGTTGGCGCTCTCGCTGTTCATCAGGCTGTTGGAGCTGCTGATGGTGCGCTCAGCCTTGCGGAGGTTAGTGGCCGGCAGGACATAGCTGGCGGTGCCCGCCACCTGTGCAAAGGTCTGGTTTGCCGCACAGGCGGCGGCGATCTTTGCCAGATCCTGCGCGGTGGACACGTTGCCGTAGTCAAACAGGCCGTGGGCACAGGTAAAGTTCGTGCCGGTGCAGCCCAGCTCCTGGGCACGGGCGTTCATCTGCTTGACGAAATCCAGCACGCTGCCGCCCACATCGTAGGCAATGACGCTGGCGGCGTCGTTGGCGCTGACGATGAGCATGGCGTTCAGCAGGTCGATGCGGCGCACCGTCTCGCCGATGCGCAGGCCCATAGTGGTGCCGTTGGCGTTCTGGATATCCCGGAACTCCTGGGTCAGGGCGGTGGGCACGGTCACTTCACCGTTCAGATCCTTGCCGCTTTCCAGCAGCAGCAGGGCCGTCATGAGCTTGGTCAGGCTGGCAACATACTGCTGCTGGTCAGCATTCTGGTTCAGGATGGTCTTGCCGGTGTCGGCGTTGAACAGGTACACCGCCTCGGTCTCGCTGGCGGTCTGGATGGGCATGGGGTATACCGCAAGGCCCGGCAGTGCAGCAGCAGCGGCCAGTGCCAGCGTGAGCACCAGCGCCGTCATGCGGCGGAAGATGGTGTTTTTGAACATGAGCGTGCCCCCTTGTATCTGCTTGCCGACGCACGGCAAAAATTTTTGTTTTGAAACAGCTCCTACTTGCCGGAAAGGCTCTGGCTTGCTATACTACTTTAAAGAATACCATAAACCAGCCAAAAGAGAAAGAGAGAAAGGCGGTTTTTAACAATGTTTCTGTCCTTTTGTGGAAAAGTTCCCCGCAATGAGGGAGCTGCGTTCGTTGCGCCCAACGCCACCGTGCAGGGCGATGTGATCCTGAAAGCCGGTTCCACGGTGTGGTACGGGGCCGTGCTGCGCGGCGACGACGGCACTTTGACCATTGGCGAAAACTCCAACGTGCAGGATAATGCCGTGCTGCACTGTGATGTGGGCGGTGCTGTAATGCTGGGCAAAAACGTCACCGTGGGCCACAGTGCCCTTGTGCACGGGTGCACGGTAGGGGACGGCAGCCTCATCGGGATGCACGCCACCCTGCTCAACCACTGCGTCGTGGGCAAAAACTGCATCATCGGCGCGGGTGCGCTGGTGCCGGAGGGCATGGTGATCCCGGACGGCTCGGTGGCCGTGGGCGTGCCCGCAAAGGTCATCAAGCAGGTGAGCCCCGCACAGATCGAGGCCAACCTGCACAACGCCGCCCACTATGTGGAGCACGGCAGAGTGCACGCAGCACAGTGCAAAATGGATTGACCCCCGTTTTTAGCCATGGTATACTGTACAAAAAGCCCTTGTTTTGGGGGCAGGAGGTAAAAAACATGAAAAATCTTTCAAGACGCGCATTCCTTAAGCTTTCCGGCGCAGCACTGCTTGCGGCAGGGCTCACCGGCACCCTGACCGCCTGCGGCGGCACAGGCAGCATTGACATCCCCGGCACTGTGAACGGCATCGGATACGTAAGCGGAAGCGCAAACCGCACGATCCTTGGCACGCAGGAATACGGCACCATCCATGTGGTCAAGGTGGTTGTCACCCTGAAAAACGTCAGCAGCCGTGCCGTCACCCTGACCGCCGACAACTTCCCGGCTGAGATCGACCATTCTGCTGCATCGCCCATCTACTTTGGCTTTGCGGACAACGCCAGCGGCGACAGCTGGTGGACCCAGAAGGACTACGAATTGCAGCCGAACGAAGAAAAGACCTTTGTGCTGATCTACCGCATCAGCGAGAGTGCCTACAACAGCTGGTTCAAGCAGGTTCATACTGTCAGCCTCACCTTTACCAGCGGCCACCAGAAGGTGACCGGCAGCTACTCCTCCGAGACCGGTGAGCTGGTGGTGGGCGAAGTAGAAAAGGCATAAGGGAAAAACTGCGATTCAGATTGACACTTTGCACCTTATCTACTATAGTGAAAGTGACAGTCTGCCGCATTCTGGAATACCAGAATTTTTGTACACCGCGCTGTTTGGTTTTTATCATTGGGAGAATTTTGTAAAAAGTTCATTGCGGGATGTTTTTTCACAGAAATGTAATGACTTTTCACTTAAAATCGGGTATACTATATCCTGCGGGGAGGCGGGGCCGCAACCGTCTTTCCGCACATGATTCCTCCTCACACCAAAGCAATACCCCAAACAGAAACTCCCTCCGGTGTACCGCAAGCGCCGGAGGGAGTTTCTGTTTGCATCAGCTTTTGTATTTTATGATTTCCTGCAATCAAAGGAGAGATTTTTATGTCTGAACTGATCACTCGCCGTACTTTTTTAAAGGCCACTGGTGCCGCCGCACTGGTCGCTGCCGCCGGCAGTATGCTGGTTGGCTGCGGCGATGGAGCGTATGCTTCCACTCCCGAAAATCTGGTTGCCCCTCCCATCGATAATAGCGATTTCGCTAATTTTGGCTCTTTTACCGCAGATATCGGCCCCTTGAGCGGGCAGTGGACTTCCAGCTCCATCTATGAATCTGATACCCGCCACAACTATTTCTACACCGGCTTCAAACTGGATAATGGCAGCGGCACCAGTGCTGTCACTGTCAACATCAGCAACTTTGCTTTCAACCATGCCGCTGGCGGCACTGGTAAGGTATGTGGTCTTGGATACAAAGGTCTGAACAGCAGCAAAACCGCCTATGTATTCAACCAGTCTCTTACTGTTCCTGCAGGCCAGTCCAGAACCGTTATTCTTTTCATCGACATCGGCCCCGTCACTACCTCTTCTATCGATAAATTCTATACAGGAGCCATAACTATCACGCTGGGTAAATTTAATCAGAAAACGGCCACCTTTACTTTTAACGGCCTGATCGGCGACCCTTCCTCTACCGTTTCCTGACAGCAAAACTCCCCTGAAATGCCGTAAAAAGCCTTTCAGGGGAGTTTTTATTTACAACGCTCTGAACTTTGCCGCAAACACGCTGAGCACAATTTTAGGGTTCACCTGCGCGCCAAGGCGCTGGATGGCGGCTTCGGCCAGCCGCAGGGCACGCTGGGCGGCAATGCCCTGCACCGGTGCGTGGGGGCTTTGCCGCAGGCCCGCAGCGGCCACCGTACGGAAGTCCGTCAGCAGGGCGGCGGCTCCGGCCTTGTCCTTTTCGTAGGCGGCCAGCAGGCAGGCTGCGGCATAGCTGTCACGGTCGGCAGCGGCCTTTGCCAGCTGCAGGGCCTTTTCCACCTGCGCGGTGCGGGCTTCGTCCTGTGCGGCGGCAAGCACCGTACCAATGTGCCCGTCGAACAGTTCGCTGTACAGCGCGGCCGTCTTTTTGTCCACCCCCTGTGCGGCGCAGTAGCGGGCGCACTGCTCCGGCGAGACAGGAGCCACTGCAAAGCTGACGCAGCGGCTGCGGATGGTGGGCAGCACACCTGCCAGCGAATCCGCCGTAAGCAGGAACAGCACCCCCTCCGGCGGCTCTTCCATCACCTTCAGCAGGGCATTGGCGGATTCCTCGTTCATCTTTTCCACATGGTAGAGCAGCACGGCACGGCCCTCGGCCGAAAGGCTGGTGTTGAAGATCTCGCTGCGCATAGCCTTGACCTGACTGACCAGATATTTTCCGCCTGCGCCCATACCGGCAACGCTGATTGCTTCACGCACGATGCCGGTCTCCACATGGCCGCTGTCGCGGTCGCCGGGCTTACCCACAGCACGGCAGCATTCGCCCCGCAGAAGGGCCTCAGCGGGCGCTCCGCCTGCAGGGTAAAGATAATCTGCCGCAATGCAGCGGGCCGCAAAACCGGCTCCAAGGCCCTCTTCACCCACCAGCAGCACGCTGTGGGTCAGGCGGCGGGCTGCCAGCATCAGCTGCACGCTGCTTTTCAGTTCTGCATTGCCCTCCATGCGGTCCAGCATCATGGTGTTTCTCCTTACCTTCTGTTTCTCCGCTTCCACTGCTCACGGCGTACCCATGCGCGGACGGAACGATAGGCCATCGGGCCAAAGAACAGCCAGACGTTCGCCATGCTGAGCAGCAGGCTCAGCTTTTGCGGCAGCGGCGCGCCCAGAAAGCTGAGCACCCACAGTGCTGCCGCAAAAAAGCCAAAGTATTTTACCCGGATGGGGATGACAAAGAACAGCAGCACCTGTACTTCCGGGTACAGCATGGCAAAGGCCAGCAGCAGCGAAAGGGACAGGCAGTAGGTGCTGCCGGTCACGCCGGTGAGCAGGCAGGCCAGCACAGTGCCTAGCATCCCGGAGAGCAGATACACCGTATAGCGGAAATCGCCCCACTCCTGTTCCAGCGCTGTGCCGATGAACCATGTGAAATAGATGCCCAGCACCGCGCTGAGGATGCTGCCGCCGTAAGAGGGGATGAACGCAAAGGTGATGATGCGCCAGATCTGGCCGCGCAGCAGAAAATAGCGGCTGAGTGCCAGCCAGACACTGACGGTCTGGTTGACAAACAGCTCGATGGCCAGCACAAGGATCTGCCCGCCCACCAGAATGTTGGTCAGGTTCGGGATGCCGAAGCGGCCGTATTTGCGCTCCAGCTGGTTGAGCCAATTGTTCATATAGGGTGCCTCCAACGCATTGTATTCCGATATCGGTGAGTTTTGCCGCATTTTTCTGCTGTTATTGTACCATGATTGGCCGGGGCATTCAAGGTAATGCCACAGTGTGGAAAACCGCCGCATCTTCCGCCCAAAAATACAGCTGTCAAGCGGATCTTGCGGCACAAAAGCACAACCGGAAAGTGTATGGATTTTCCTGTCTGGAATGAACTTTTCACTTTTTCCACCGGGTTTTCCACCGTTTTTGTGAAGAAAAGGGCAAGTTTTCCATGAGGTTTTCCACTTTTTCCACCGGGTTTTCCACAACAAAAGGGCATCAGCCCTATACACACCGTAATTCAGGCCGCAGCTTTCTGGTAAGTTTTGGGCAAAAATGCGGGCATTCTGCCTTTTATAAAAAAGAAAGTCGAAGGATTTTCTTTGCATTCTACAAACCGTTCCTGAGCGGCGATTTATTTTTCTCCAATCTGGAATGAACCGGTCACAAGTTTTCAACACCGGGCCGCTGCCGTTTTTCTGTGTGGAAAAGGCGGGGAAACATGCAGTTTTCCACACCGGAAAAAGCAATGCCGGGCAGTCACTTCAAGACCGTCCGGCATTGCTCTATTGTTTACATCATATTGTGGAACACCAGCTGTGCGATCTGGAAATACAGGATCAGGCTGCAAGCGTCCACGATGGTAGTGATGAAGGGGGTAGCCATGATGGCCGGGTCTGCACCCAGCTTCTTGGCTGCCAGCGGCAGCATACCGCCCACCATCTTTGCCAGAATGACGCTGAAGAACAGCGATACGCTGACCACGATGGCATAGCCCATCACGTTGGCGTACTGGCCGGGGAACAGGAAGGTGTACATCAGGTAGATGCGCAAGCCGTTCACGATGCCCAGCACCGCGCCCACAATGGCAGACACCCGCAGCTCCTTGCCCAGCACCTGCAGGAAGTCGCTGGGCTCCACCTCGCCCAGAGCCAGACCACGCACCATCAGGGTGCTGATCTGGTTGCCGCAGTTGCCGGCGGTATCCATCAGCATGGGCATGAAGGAGACCAGCAGCGGCAGGCTGACAAAGGCCTCTTCATAGTGGGTGGTGACCATGCCGGTAAAGGTGGCGGACAGCATCAGGATCAGCAGCCATGGAATGCGCTGCTTTGCGTGGGTCCAGACGCTGGTGCCGAAGTAGGTGGTGGCATCGTCGTCCGGCAGAATAGCAGCCATCTTCTGCATATCCTCGGTGCTCTCGTCGGTCAGAACGTCGATTGCATCGTCGATGGTGATGATACCCACGAACATGCCCTCGTTGTCCAGAACAGGCATGGCGGTAAAGTCGTAGCGCTGCATCTCACGGGCCACGTACTCCTGATCGTCGGTCACTTTCACAGTGACCACGTTATCATCCATGATCTCGGTGATGGAAGTATGCGGCTCTGACAGCAGCAGACTTCGGGCAGAAACAACGCCCTTCAGGCGGTTGCGCTCCACCACGTAGCAGGTGTACACGGTCTCTGCGTTTTCGCCCTGCTTGCGGATGGCTTCAAAAGCCTGCGCCACGGTCATATCCTCGCGCAGACGGACATATTCGGGGGTCATCAGGCTGCCGGCAGAGCTTTCGGGGTAGTTCAGCAGCTTGTTCAGGCTCTCACGGGTCTGCTTGGAGGATTTTTCCAGCACCCGCTTCACCACGCCTGCCGGCATATCCTCCAGCAGGTCGGCGGCATCGTCCAGACTCATCTCTTCAATAGCGCCCACAAGCTCCACATCTGAGAAGGCGTTCACCAGATCGTCGCGGGCTTCGTCGGACATATAGGCAAAGGCCTCGGTGGCCACTTCCTTTTTGAGCAGGCGGAACACCACAAGGCGGTTGTTTTCGTCCAGCTCTTCCAGCAGCTCGGCCAAGTCGGCAGGCTGCTCTTCCTCGGTCACTTCGCGCAGCTTGACATACTGCTTCTTGATCAGCAGCTTGAGCAGGCGGCTCTTGGTGAGCATCTCAGGGTTGGCCTTGACCTCTTCGTCGTTGGCCTCCTCTTTTTCGGCCTCGCGCATGTCCTGCTTGAGGTCTTCAGTAGCTTCCTCGTTCAGATCTTCAGCCAGCTTCTGGCGGACCTCGGCGGGGATATCAGCAGGCAGCTCCTGCACCGGCAGCGCCTGCTCCGCAGCATCAGCCGTCAGCTTTTTTTCTTCCATATCCATTGGGCGTACCTCCTCAGTTTTTACGGAACAGGAGCAGCTCCTGTATCCGGAGGACGCAGCAGATCGGGAAACAAAAAACGCGCCGCCTTGCCTGCCGGAATGCCGCAAACGCCGCATTCTGCGCACACAAAGCCGCGCCTTCCTCTGCTCTGTTTTGCGAAAAGCGACACCGTTGAAGCGGTGCTTTTCCGCAGGACTCAGCGAAGGAGGCGAACGGTTGGGGAAAACGCAGTTGTTTTTGTTTTCTGATCCACCGCGCCGGTGGTTCTACTTCGACTATGATCCGGGTCCATTTTCCTGCGTTCACCTCCAAGTTTCCATATTCATTTTTATTATAGCGCCGCAAAAAAACGGGGTCAACCCTAAACCACCGATTTACCAGAATTTTGCAAAACAAAACACCCTCTTCCGTGTTGCGGCACACGAAAAAGGGTGTTTTGCTTGGATATTGCCTTGGTGTGAGGAGGAATCATGTTACTTGGGTAAGCGGTTGCGGCCCCGCTTCCCATGGCAAAAGTATAACAGCTTTCACAATTGAATTCGTTAAGAAGCTATGAAGAAACTGTAAAAAGGGAATGGCAATTTATGGAAGTTTTGTGATAGGCTTTTTCGGTTGACGTTCGATTTCCGTGCACAAAAATACGCCCCGGTCACCTTGCGGTGAACGGGGCGCTAAAAACGATATTCGTTTTTTACTGCGGCAAAATCCCTGCAAAGCAGGTCTTATGCAGCAGGCGGAGCAAGGTATCTGCAACGCAGACCTTATACTCCTGACACACGCGGGGTGTACTTTCAAGGACCCTCGCGGGCGCTTTGGTATCTCATATCCCGCAGCAGTGCTCCGCACGGAACAAAGCACCGCCCGGGAAGTGAAATCAGATAGAACTCGTTCGGTAGATGCTGTACTTCAGCACATCACCTGCATGGATGGATGCGTTTCTCCGCTTCGTACCGCTGCATTGCGCAGTAACCGCCGGTACGGGGCAGCCGCCCTCTTGCATTGTGGGGCTAAGGTGCCGCAAATATCTGCATCCAAAGCGCAGAAGAATGCTTACTTGTACAGGTCGACCAGACGGGTCAGGTGCTCGTAGCGGTCGTTTGCAACTTCCTGGTTGCGTGCGAACAGCTCCTTAGCACGGTCGGGGAATGCACGAGTCAGGCGGCTGTAACGGGTCTCGTTAGCCAGCAGTGCCTGATACTTCTCGTTATCCACAGCCTTGGAGGTCAGGGTGAACGGATTCTTGCCCTGAGCCTTGTTTGCCGGGTTGAAGGTGAACAGGTTCCAGTAACCGGCCTCAACTGCCTTCTTCATCTCGTTCTGGCAGTTGGTCATGCCGCCCTTGACACCGTGCAGCTCGCAGGGAGCGTAGCCGATGATCAGAGACGGGC
The DNA here is from genome assembly GCF_003604105.1 of Faecalibacterium sp. AF10-46. NCBI lineage: Bacteria > Bacillati > Bacillota > Clostridia > Eubacteriales > Oscillospiraceae > Faecalibacterium > Faecalibacterium sp. AF10-46. The sequence goes on from NZ_QVGY01000010.1 coordinate 47,725, forward strand.
CGGGGTAAGCCTCAGCCTCAGCGATGGCCTTGACAGCCTGAGCCGGGTTAGCACCCAGTGCGATCTGAGCAACATAGATGTAACCGTAGGTCATAGCGATCTCGGACAGGCTCTTCTTGCTGATTTCCTTACCAGCAGCAGCGAACTGGCAGACTTCACCAATGTTGGAAGCCTTGGATGCCTGTCCACCGGTGTTGGAGTACATCTCAGTATCGAAGACCATCACGTTGACATCCTCGCCGGAAGCCAGAACGTGGTCCAGACCACCGAAGCCGATGTCGTATGCCCAGCCGTCACCACCGAAGATCCAGACGGACTTCTTGGCGATGTACTGCTTGCTCTTCAGGATCTCTGCAGACTTCTCGCAGCCGGCAGCAGCAGCCTTCTCCAGCTCAGCGATCAGGGCCTTTGCGGGCTCGTCGTTGGCCTTGGTGTTGTTCTTGGTTGCGATGAACTGCTCGTAAGCAGCCTTCAGCTCAGCAGAAGCCTTGTCGGAACCAGCAACCTCTGCGATCTCCTTGATCAGGTTCTCGCGGATGGTCTTCTGGCCGATGTACAGGCCCAGACCATGCTCTGCGTTATCCTCGAACAGGGAGTTGCACCATGCAGGACCATGGCCGCTGTCCTTGTTGACGGTGTACGGAGAGATGGAAGCGGTGCCGCCCCAGATGGAGGAGCAGCCGGTAGCGTTGGAGATGTACATCTTCTCGCCGAACAGCTGAGTGATCAGGCGAGCGTAAGAAGTCTCAGCACAGCCTGCGCAGGAGCCAGAGAACTCCAGCAGCGGCTGGTTGAACTGAGAACCGATGACGGTATCGTCAGCAAACTTGGAAGGCTTCTTGGAGATGTTGGCCACGCAGTAGTCGAACACTGCCTGCTGATCGGCCTGGCTGTCCTGCGGCACCATGGTGATAGCCTTGGTGGGGCAGACGGTGACGCACTCGCCGCAGCCCATGCAGTCCAGAGGAGACACAGCCATGACAAACTTGTACTCGTTTGCGGGCTTGTTGTCGCGGCTCTTGGTCTGTGCAGGAGCAGCTGCCAGCTCGTCGGCGGTCAGCTGGAAGGGACGGATGGTAGCATGAGAGCAGACGAATGCACACTGGTTACAGCCAACGCACTTTGCAGCATCCCACTCGGGGACGTTGACAGCGGTGCCGCGCTTCTCGTATGCAGAAGCGCCCTGCTCCCACTCGCCGTTTGCATTTGCCACGAAGGAAGAGACAGGCAGGCTGTCGCCGTCCATACGGGCAATGGGCTCCATGACCTCGCGGATCTGCTTGACCAGTTCCGGACGGCCGGTGAGAGCCTTGGGTGCGGGATCAGCCTCGGGGTTGGACCAGGATGCGGGCACGTCCACCTTGTGGATGGCGTCAACGCCTGCATCGATAGCCTTCCAGTTCATCTCAACGACGTCCTGGCCCTTCTTGCCGTAGCTCTTCTGAGCTGCCTGCTTCATGAAGTTGACGGCATCCTCGATGGGCATGACGTCAGCCAGCTTGAAGAATGCAGACTGCAGGATGGTGTTGGTGCGCTTGCCCATGCCGATCTCGATAGCCTTATCGATTGCATTGATGGTATACAGCTGGATGTTGTTGTCAGCAATATACTTCTTTGCCTCGGCGTTCAGGTGCTGGCCCAGCTCCTCATCGGACCACTGGCAGTTGATCATGAACACGCCGCCGGGCTTGACATCCTGGACCATCTTCATGCCCATGTGGATGTAAGCGGGGTTGTGGCAGGCCACGAAGTCAGCCTGGTTGATGTAGTAGGGGCTGCGGATGGGCTTGTCGCCGAAACGCAGATGGCTGATGGTCACGCCGCCGGTCTTCTTGGAGTCATACTGGAAGTATGCCTGAACATACTTGTCGGTATGGTCGCCGATGATCTTGACGGAGTTCTTGTTAGCACCGACAGTACCGTCGCCGCCCAGACCCCAGAACTTGCACTCCTTGGTGCCAGCAGCTGCGGTGATGGGAGCGGGCTTGACTTCCGGCAGAGACAGGAAGGTGACATCATCGGTGATACCCAGAGTGAAGCGCTCCTTGGGCTGATCCTTCTCCAGCTCCTTGAACAGAGCAAAGATGGAGGACGGCGGGGTATCCTTGCTGCCCAGACCGTAACGGCCGCCGGTCAGAACGACATCGTTCAGGCCAGCCTCACGCAGGGTAGCGGCAACATCCAGGTACAGGGGCTCGCCCAGAGAGCCGGGCTCCTTGGTGCGGTCCAGCACAGCCACCTTCTTGGCGGTCTTGGGCAGGACCTTCAGCAGGGAAGCAGAGACCCAGGGACGGTACAGGCGGACCTTGACAATACCGACCTTCTCGCCCTTGGCGTTCAGGTAGTCGATGACCTCATCAGCAACGTCGCAGATGGAGCCCATAGCCACGATCACACGGTCAGCATCGGGTGCGCCGTAGTAGTTGAACAGATCGTAGTTGGTGCCCAGCTTTGCGTTGATCTTGGCCATGTACTTCTCAACAACAGCAGGCAGAGCGTTGTAAACGCTGTTGCATGCTTCACGATGCTGGAAGAACACGTCGCCGTTCTCGTGGGAGCCGCGCATCTTGGGGTTCTCGGGGTTCAGAGCCTTCTTACGGAACTCCTCCACAGCCTCCATATTGCACATTTCCTTCAGATCGGCGTAATCCCACTTCTCGATCTTCTGGTACTCATGAGAAGTACGGAAGCCATCGAAGAAGTTCAGGAAGGGAACCTTGCCCTCGATGGCGCACAGATGTGCGACAGGGGACAGATCCATGACTTCCTGCACGCTGCTCTCGACCAGCATTGCAAAGCCGGTCTGACGGCATGCCATAACGTCGCTGTGATCACCAAAGATGTTCAGGGACTGGGTAGCAACGGTACGTGCAGAAACATCGAACACGCAGGGCAGCTGCTCAGCAGCGATCTTGTACATGTTGGGGATCATCAGCAGCAGGCCCTGAGAAGCGGTGAAGGTGGTGGTAACAGCACCTGCACCCAGAGAGCCGTGCACAGCGCCAGCAGCGCCGGCCTCAGATTCCATCTCGACGACCTTGACCTGATTGCCGAAGATGTTCTTCTGGCCAGCTGCGGACCACTGGTCCACAGAGTCAGCCATCGGAGAAGACGGGGTAATGGGGTAGATGGCAGCCACGTCCGTGTAGGCATACGCTACATGGGCGGCAGCGGTATTGCCATCCATAGTTTGCTTTGCTCTAGGCATTTTTCTTCCTCCATTATTCAGAATTTGGTACCTTTTGCGCGGGGCAATATGCCCCACATGGGACCGGAGAACCCCATAAAGGCACTATTGCTTGTATACTATAATAGCAAATTCCGCCCATAAAGTAAACGCAAACCGCTCAACAAACGCACCAAAAATAAAGAAATTTTTTTAGCGCTTTTGTACGTCTTTAGTTCGTTAAAGTGAGCAATGGCGCGGATTTTCCGGTTTTGGCCTGCCTGCTTTGCCAGATCCTGTGATTTTTTTCGCAAAAAGAGGAATTTCCCCTCCCGTGAAAATGCGTTTGGAGCACAAGGGCAGCGTCCTCGCCCTCTCCGTCTGCTCACTGCGTTCGCATCCACCTCGTTCCCCTTTCTGTCGCTTGCGCGACATCTTCCCCCGACCGGGGGAAATCTGTCAAAGGGAGAGGCCTTGGCAAAGAGATGAAGTTTGCATGGACTGCCAAGGGCTCCCACTTTGGGGGAGCTGGCAAAGCCGACAGGCTTTGACTGAGAGGGCGAGCCCGCTAAAGGTTTCTCCTCTCTCTCTTATATTTATCATCTCTTTATTGACAACAAACCTCATTTTGCCGTAAACTGAAGCCATAGAAAACCGGTGCTGTGCCGGGCAAAGAGGGTAATAAAATGGAGAAGACCGTGCATTACGAAAAAACACTCACCAGTGAGGTGCTCTTCGAGGGCCGGGTGATCACCCTGACAAAAGACACTGCTCTGCTGGAAAACGGCAAGACCGCCGAACGCGAAGTGGTGCATCACCACGGCGGTGCGTGCATTCTGCCCTATTTTGAGGACGGCACCATCTGCATGGTGCGCCAGTTCCGCTACGCCATGCAGCAGGAGCTGTGGGAGCTGCCTGCCGGCAAGCTGGAAAAGGGTGAGGACCCCTTTGAAGCCGCCAAGCGGGAGCTGGGCGAGGAATGCGGCCTGACCGCGGACAATTATATCTCTCTGGGCCAGTTTTTCCCCACCGTGGGCTATGACACCGAAGTGATCTATACATGGGTCGCCACCGGCCTGCACAAGACCCAGATGCATCTGGATGCCGATGAATTCCTGACCCCTGACCGTGTGCCGCTGGATAAAGCTTATGAGATGGTCATGAGCGGCGAGATCCGGGACGGCAAGACCATTGCCGGTATCCTGAAGCTCAAGGCCCTGATCGCCGAGGGCAGGCTGTGAACATCCTGTACGAAGATGCCGCCCTTGTGGTGCTGGACAAGCCCGCCGGACTTTCCAGCGAAGAGGGCGTGCCCGCAGCCCTGCGGCAGCTGTGGGGCCAGCCGGATGCCTTTGTGGGGGTGGTGCACCGGTTGGACACGGGTGTGTCCGGCCTGATGGTGTTTGCCAGAACACCCGGGGCTGCGGCCGCACTCAGCCGTCAGATCACCCAGAGTCAGAACGCCTACGCTGTGCAGGATGGCAGGGCCGAAGGGAAGCCGGAAGTGCCGCAGTTCATCAAGCGGTATCGGGCCGTCATTGCAGGCGGGCCGGACGAAGCACTGCCCGCCGAAGGCACCCTGCGGGACTGGCTGTTCAAGGACAGCCGCCGGGGCCGGGTGTTCCCGGTCAGCCGCCCCCGCAAGGGCGTACGGGAAGCCGTGCTGGAATACCGCATCGTGAAAACGGCAGGAGAGATGAGCCTTGCTGAGATCACGCTGCACACCGGCCGCACCCATCAGATCCGGGTGCAGTTTGCATCCCGGAAGCATCCGCTGGCCGGAGACGGCAAATACGGAAGCCGCGTAAAAGGCAGCATTGCCCTGCAGAGCTGCGGCCTGCAGTTTTTGCACCCGGAGACCGGAAAGCCCATGGCATTTACGCTGCCGCTGCCGGAGGGTGCGTTCTGGAAACCGTTTGAAGGATAATGCATTTCCATTAGGTGAGAGGTATGGAACAATACAAAACTGATGCTGAGATCTATGCTGTGCTGGAGAGGGAGATCATTGACCTGACCATCCGCCCCGGCTCTTCGCTGAGCGAAAATCCGCTCTGTGCCCGCTTTGGCGCACCGCGCACCCTGATCCGGGTGGTGCTGCAGAAGCTGCAGGAAAACGGGCTGGTAAAGATCGTGCCTTACAAGGGCACCACCGTTACCCGGCTGAACCGCCGCATCGTGGACGAGCTGATCTACGAGCGCACCGCCGTGGAAGCCCGCGTATTGCGGGATTTTTCGCCCCGGTGCACCCCGGAGCAGCGGGCGTTGATCCGCAGGCGGGTGGAAGCCTACGAGGCCCTTGCGGCCATGGAGAGCCCGGATTACAACAAGCTGTACGAAGCCGACCGTGCCCTGCACGGGACATGGTTTGCGGCCATGGATAAAATGTACCTGTGGAGCACCCTGCAGAACGCCCACGCCGACTACAGCCGCTTCCGGATGCTGGACACCATGACCACCGGCGGTCTTGCCGAGGTGATCGCAGACCACCGCAACCTGATGAACGCCATCGAGCGGTGCGACCTTGCCGCCTTTGAACCGTTGGTGGAACGGCACCTGTACGGCGGCATCCGGCGGCTTGGCTCCAAGATGACCGAGGAATATGCCGATTATTTTGAGCCGGAAAAGTAATTGTTCTATGTGGAACATTTTATAAAACAAAAGGGCACAGCGCATTGCAGCGCCGTGCCCTTTTGTTTTATGCTGTCTGAATTTCAGAACACCCCGGAAATAAAAATTTCCAGACCAATGCCAATGAGGATGATGCCGCCCAGAATGGATGCCTTGCCGGAGAGCTTGGTGCCAAACTTTTTGCCGATGCGCAGGCCCGCCATGCAGATAAAGAAGGTGACCACCGCAATGATGAGTGATGCCGCAAGTGCCATCAGCCAGCCGTATTCCGAAATGGTGAAGCCCACCGAAAGCGCATCGATGCTGGTGGCGATGCCCTGCATGAGCAGTGCACCCGCACTCAGCTCTGCTGCTTCTTCGGCCTCTTCGCCCTTGATGCCATCCACAAGCATTTTGCCGCCAATATAGCCCAGCAGAGCCAGCGCGATCCACGGGATGAATTTTTCAAACGAAGAGAACAGCTCCACAATGGTGTGCACGCACACCCAGCCTGTCATGGGCATCACGGCCTGAAAAAGGGCAAAGGTGCCCGCGATCCTGCACATGGTTCCCCTGCTCATGCGGGGGTCGTGCAGGCCGTTTGCCATGGACACCGAGAACGCATCCATTGCAAGGCCCACGCCCAGCAGGGCACTGTTGAGGAAAAATACAAAGCTCCATTCCATATTGTCTGCCTCCTGAATCTGACCAGAATATCGGGCAATACAAAACCCGGTCTCGGGCGCACATGTACGTCCGGGACCGGGTGATTTTTTGAAACCAACTCCATGTGCACGGGCGCTGTTCTATGCGCCAAAAACACATGAGTCTCGCAAATGAAAGCAAGCCAGACCGGAACCAACGGTCATCATGTTGACTTGCTGCGCCCTGCAAAAGCGCCTGCTACTCCCCCACGGGTATTTGTGATTGTTTTGCCATTGTAGCATATCTTTGCAGGGAAGTCCAGACAAACCTGCGCGGTTACACGGTATTTTTCCATCGGCGGGCAAAATACCAGTCCTGTGAAATAATAAAACACAGGGTGTTGCCCAGTGCCCTCAGGGTAATAGCATGTTCCTGACGCAAGGCCCGGCGGGCGCAGCGCTCGTACTCCCGCGCCTGCTGCATCCGGGCACTCCGGCGCTCTTCGGCGGTCAGGTGCATTCCCACATCGATCAGGGAGTGCAGCAGTGCCCAGTACAGCTCACACAGCGAGCCCGTGATGCCATGGCGGCGTACGCACTCAAACACGGTATAGTTTGCTTCCACACGGTCGAGATTGCGCAGGGTGACTTTGCTGTTGACGATGCTGCCCGCCACCTTGCGGTAAAGGTACAGCGCATCCGGGATATTCGCGATTCTGTCCGCTTTTTCGTAGGCGTAGGCAATCAGCAGGGTGTCCTCGTTCAGCTTGCCCTCTGCAAAGCGCAGCTGCGCAAAAATGCTGCGGTGGTACAGCTTGTTCCACACCACCATGTAGGGCAGAAGGGTGCTGTGCTCCAACGCCTGCTCCGGGGTCAGCACCTCCCGCCGCACATGCAGATACTGCTCCCGGATGGGGGTCAGGGCTTCGTCCACCTGCCGGTAATTGCACACGGCCATCTGTGCACCGGCCTCCTGCGCCGCATGGTAAAGCTTTGCGCAGAAGTCCGGCGTGATGGTGTCGTCTGAATCCACAAAGGCGATCCATTCGCCCTCTGCCGCGTCCAGCCCGGCATTGCGTGCCCCGCTCAGGCCACGATTCTTCTGGTGGATGACCCGGATGCGGCTGTCCTTTGCTGCTGCGGCATCGCACAAAGCAGGGCAGCTGTCCGGAGAGCCATCGTCCACCAGGATCAGCTCAAAATCCGTGAAGGTCTGGGCAAGGATGGAAGAGATGCAGGCGCTCAGGAAACGCTCTGTCTTATATACCGGCACGATGATGCTGATCTCCGGCTGTTTTTTATGTTGTTCCTGCACAATAAACTCCTCATTGCTTCAGGTCGTTTTCTGCCGTCTTTCCGCCCTTTTGCGGCATAGATCCAGATAACTGCAGGCCGATGCAGCGCAGACCACTGCCGCCCACAAATTTTTTAGTGTTACGCCGCGGGCTTGCATCAGCCGATGGCGGGCTGTGCGCTCATACGCAAAGGCTTCCTTCATCCGGGGGCTTTTGCGCTCTTCCGGTGTCAGGTGCAGCCAGATGTCCCACACGGCAGTCAAAATCGGGCGATAGGCTGCACACAAAGCATCTCGGATGCCGTTTTGGTACAGCACATCAAACAGGCGGTACCATGCTTCCACCCAGTCCAGTGTTTTCAAGGTAGTCTTGCGGTGCATGGCACTGCCGGTAACGATGCGGTAATTGTATAAAAAATCCCATACACCGCAGGCAGAAGCCGCTCTTGCGTAAATGACCGGCATGAGACAGGTATCTTCAAACGCCTTGTTTTCTGGATAGCGCAGATTTTCCAGCAGTTTTCGGCGATAAAGCTTATTCCACGGAACCTGAAAATCCGACACCACCATCCGGCGCAGAACTTCCTCCTGCGGCAAAAACTCGTTCAAAAGTCGGTGTTCCCCGCCTGCAAGCGTTTTGCCCGTTTCATCAATACACTGACTGCTGCAGATTGCAAAATCTGCACCCGTTTCCAGCACTGCCTTATGCATTTTTTCCAGATACTCCGGTTCCACCGTATCATCCGAATCCACAAATGCGATCCAATTTCCCTGTGCTGCATCCAGACCCGCATTGCGGGCTGTGCTTACACCGCCGTTTTGCTTATGGATCACCCGCACGCGGCTGTCCCTTTTTGCTGCTGCATCGCACAGGGCAGGGCAGTTGTCCGGTGAGCCATCGTCCACAAGGATCAGTTCAAAATCTGTAAAGGTCTGAGCGAGGATGGAATCAATACACTCACTCAGATATTTTTCCACCTGATACACTGGCACGATGATGCTGATCTCCGGATATTTCTGCGGATTCTTTGCATTCCGCCCACTCACAGCGCGTTCTCCTTTCGGACCGGTTTGCGGTGGTACTTATAGTCATAGTAGCGCTGTGGCGCTACAAAATTGAGCGCCGTTTCCAGCACGTTGCGCAGGGTATAGGCCCCGCCCTGCCGGATCTCCGCTTTTGCTTGTGCAATGCAGGCTTCGGTCTGCTTTACCTTGGCATCCTGCCGCAGCTCCGGCGGGAGCCGCTTTTTAATGCCCCGGAAATATTTTTTCATCAGCGCATATTGTAAAAAAGCGGCGTCCTTTTTGCCGTGCTTCAGGGTGCATTGCAGAAGTTTATAGTTTGCCTCGACCTCCTCCAGACTTTTCAGAGTTTTTTTTCCGCGCATGATGCCCTGCGGGTTCAGCCGGTAGTGGTAGAGCGTTTCGCCCACGCAGGCCACCTTGGTGACCTGCTCGTAGACGGTGGGTGTGGTAAAGGCATCCTCGTAGTTTTTGCCCATCGGGAAGCGCAGCGTCTCGAACAGTTCCCGGCGGTGCAGCCGCGTTGCCGCCTGAATGAGCGGCGCGAGACGAATGCGGTGGAACGCTTCGTCCTGCGAGATTACTTCGTCCCGCAGCGGGTGCTCCTGATAGCCGCTCAGGGAGCCGTCCACTTCCAGAAACAGCATGTTGCAGGCCGCAAGCTCTGCGCCGGACTCCGTCGCCGCACGGTAGAGCTTCTCGCAGAAGGTCTTTTCCACGGTGTCGTCCGAATCAATGAAGGAGAGCCAATTTCCCCGTGCAACATCGATTCCGGCATTTCTCGCCCCGCTCAGCCCCTTATTCTGCTGGTGGATCACCCGCACGCGGCTGTCTTTTTCTGCCGCAGCATCACACAGGGCAGGGCAGTTGTCCGGGGAGCCATCGTCCACCAGGATCAGCTCAAAATCCGTAAAGGTCTGTGCCAGAATGGAATCAATGCATTCGTTCAGGTATTTTTCCACCTTATACACCGGCACGATGATGCTGATCTCCGGGGATTTTTTTTGCTTTGTCATGTTCCTTAAACCACTTTCTGTGTTTATTTTTATTCTTCACACGCTATTTCTATTATACATGGTTTGGATGGATTTGAAAAGAAGCCGCCGTACAGAAATCTCTGCGCGGCGGCTTCTTTCAAATCTTATTGTGTTTTCAAGGTTTACTCTTCGCCCTTATCGTCTGCTTCCGGGGCTTCTGCAGCGGCGGCAGCATCTGCAGCTTCCATGGCGGCAAGCTGCTCTGCGGTGGGTTCGGCATCGGCATCGGAGGTGTCGATTTGCTCGGTCTGGGCCTCGTCGTCGTGGTCGGTGCGGGCAAGTACCATCACCTTGTCGTTCTCACCCAAGCGCATCACCCGCACGCCGGAACCGTAGCGGCTCTGCAGCGGGATCTCGTTGGCGTGCAGGCGGATGATGATGCCCTCCTGACTGCTCAGCAGTACATCATCCACGTCGTCCACGATCTTGACCGCAGCCACCTTATCCTTGGCGGCATCGTAGTTGCGGATGCCCTTGCCGCCGCGGGCGGTGATGCGGTAGGTATCGATGTCCGACCGGCGGCCCTTGCCGTTCTCGGTGACGGTGAGCACCGTGCCGCCCTCGCGGCAGATGCACACGCCCACAACTTCATCGCCCTCGGCCAGACGGATGGCGCGCACGCCGTGGCCGCTGCGGCCCATGGGACGTGCATCGGCTTCGTTGAAGCGGATGGCCTGACCGTTGCGGGTGGCAACGATGAGCATATCGTGGCCGGAGGTCAGGCGGGTCCATGCCAGAGCGTCGCCCTCGTTCAGGGCAATGCCGATCAGGCCGGACTTGCGGATGTTAGCATACTGCTCCAGCGGGGTGCGCTTGATGAGGCCCTGCTTCGTGACCATGGTCACAAAGCCGCCCTCAGTGTCGGCTTCCTTCGACTGGCAGATCATGTTGGTGACCTTTTCGCCCTCGGCCAGCTGCAGCAGGTTGACGATGTTGCTGCCCTTGCTGGTGCGGCTGCCCTCGGCAATGGTATAGCCCTTGATGCGGAACAGACGGCCCCGGTCGGTAACAAAGAGCACATAGTCGTGGGTGGAGCCTACGAACATCTCCTGCACGATGTCCTCTTCCTTGCGGGTCATGCCGGAGATGCCGCGTCCGCCGCGGCGCTGTGCCTGATAGGTGGCCTTGAGCTGGCGCTTGATATAGCCGGCCTCGGTCAGGGTGTAGACACACTGCTCCTCGGCGATCAGATCCTCGATATCCACCTCACCGGTCACGGACTGGATCTCGGTGCGGCGCTCGTCGCCGAAGCGCTTCTTCATTTCCAGCAGCTCGTCCTTGACGATGGCAAGCACACGGGCATCGTCGGCCAGAATGGCCTCCCAGTTCTCGATCTTGGCCTGCAGGCTGGCAAGCTCTTCCTCGATCTTCAGGATCTCAAGGCCTGCCAGACGGCCCAGCTGCAGCTTGACGATGGCATCTGCCTGCGGGTCGTCAAAGCCGAACTGCTCCATGATGGCAGCCTTGGCCTCTGCCATGCCGCCCTTGCAGGCGCGGATGGTGGCGATCAGCTCGTCCACGATGTCGGTGGCCTTCTTCAGGCCTTCCAGAATGTGGGCGCGCTCCTTGGCCTTTTTCAGGTCGTACTGGGTGCGGCGGCGCACCACCTCGTCCTGAAATTCCACGTATTTCTGAAGCATCTGCTTCAGGGTGAGGACTTTCGGCACCTTGTGGTCGATGGCCAGCATGATAACGCCAACGGTATCCTGCAGCTGGGTGTACTGGTACAGCTGGTTCAGGATGACCTGTGCGTTGGCATCCTTGCGGATGTCTACCACGATACGCATGCCCTTGCGGTTGGTCTCATCGTTCAGGCCGGTGATGCCCTCGATGCGCTTCTCCTTGACAAGGTCGGCCATGTTCTCAATGAGGCGGGCCTTGTTGACCATATACGGGATCTCCGTAATGATGATCTGGGTACGGCCGTTCTTGGTCTCCTCGATGGTGGCGCGGCCCCGCAGGGTGATCTTGCCCCGGCCGGTGGCGTAGGCGGCGCGGATGCCGCTGCGGCCCATGATGATGCCGGCAGTGGGGAAGTCCGGGCCCTTGATGTATTCCATCAGGCCGGGCAGGTCGATGTCCGGATCGTCGATATAGGCGATGCAGCCGTCAATGACCTCGCTCAGGTTGTGGGGCGGGATGTTGGTGGCCATGCCGACTGCAATGCCCTGACTGCCGTTGACCAGCAGGTTGGGGAAGCGGCAGGGCAGCACGCTGGGCTCCTTCTTGGTCTCGTCAAAGTTGGGGTCCCAGTCGATGGTGTCCTTCTCGATATCGGTCAGCATCTCCACCGCCATGCGGCTCATGCGGGCCTCGGTGTAACGGTAGGCAGCCGGGGGGTCGCCATCCACAGAACCAAAGTTACCCTGACCATCCACCAGCGGATAGCGCAGAGAGAAGTCCTGTGCCAGACGGACCATGGCATCGTAGACCGATGCGTCGCCGTGGGGATGGTAGGAGCCCAGCACCGCACCAACGGTGTCGGCGGATTTGCGGTAGGGATGGCTGGGGTCGTTGCCGCGCTCATGCATGGTGTACAGAATGCGGCGGTGGACGGGTTTCAGGCCGTCGCGCACATCGGGCAGGGCGCGGGACACGATGACCGACATGGAGTAGTCCAGAAATGCGGTCTCGATCTCCTTTTTCACATCGCGGATGATCTTTTTGGTTCCGCTGCCCGGTATCATCACATAATCTTCTTCCATTGTTTCCTCCGTAGGGTTTGACCCTCTCTTTTGTACAGGAAAGGGATTTTTTTCTCGGAAAACAGCCTTGTCCTCTCAGGCGCTTACACGTCCAGCTTTGCGTACTGGGCGTTGGTCTCGATAAAGCGGCGGCGCGGCTCCACCTGATCGCCCATCAGGATGGTAAAGGCTTCGTCGGCCTTTTCTGCATCGTCAATGGTTATCTGTACGATCACGCGGTTATCGGGGTTCATGGTGGTCTCCCACAGCTGTTCGGGGTTCATCTCACCAAGGCCCTTGTAGCGGTTCACCTTTGCGCCGGGCATTTCCTGCGAAAGCACGGCCATTTCGGCATCGTTGTAGGCGTACTTGATGGTGTTGCCCTTCTGCACCTTGAACAGAGGCGGCTGGGCCACATACACATGGCCCTGCTCAATGAGCGGGCGCATATAGCGGAAGAAGAAGGTGAGCATCAGGGTGCAGATGTGGGAGCCATCCACATCGGCATCGGCCATGATGAACACTTTATCGTAGCGCAGCTTGGAGATATCGAACTCGTCACCAATGCCGCAGCCCAGTGCCAGCACAACGGGCATCAGCTTGTCGTTGCCGTAAATTTTATCGGCGCGGGCCTTTTCCACGTTCAGCATCTTGCCCCACAGCGGCAGGATGGCCTGAATGGCAGAGTCGCGGCCCATTTTTGCGGAACCGCCTGCAGAATCGCCCTCGACGATGAAGATTTCGGTGCGGCTGGGGTCTTTTTCGCGGCAGTCTGCCAGCTTGCCGGGCATCCGGCTGGTCTCCAATGCGCTCTTGCGGCGCACCAGTTCGCGGGCCTTTTTGGCAGCGGCGCGGGCGCGGGCGGCCTGGGTGGCCTTTTCAAAGATGGCCTTTGCCACACCGGGGTTCTCCTCAAAGAATTCCATCAGCTTGGAGTAGACCATGTTGGAAACCAGGGTGCGGATCTCGGTATTGCCCAGCTTTGCCTTGGTCTGGCCCTCAAACTCGGCCTCCTGCAGCTTGACCGAGATCACGCAGATCAGGCCCTCGCGCACGTCCGCACCGGACAGGTTCTCGTCCTTATCCTTCAGCAGGCCGTGGCTGCGGCCATAATCGTTGAACACGCGGGTCAGGCTGTTCTTGAAGCCCTCCTCGTGGGTGCCGCCGTCCGGGGTGTTGACGTTGTTGGCAAAGCTCAGCAGCAGCTCGTTGTAGCTGGAATTGTACTGCAGTGCGATCTCTGCCATGCCGCGGTCGGTCTGGCCCTTGAGGTAGATCACATTGGGGTGCAGCACGTCCAGCTTGCGCTTCTCACCCAGATAGGTGACGAAGCTCTTGATGCCGCCCTCGTAGCACATGACCTCGGTGCGGTAGCAGGGTTCACCCTCCTTGCCGTCCTCCAGTACGGGAGTGTACATCTCGCGCTCGTCGGTCAAAGTGATCTTGACACCGGCGTTCAGGAAGCTTTCTTCCCGCAGGCGCTTTTCCAGCGTGTCGAAGTCGTACACGGTGGTATCCCGGAACATCTCCGGGTCCGGCTTGAAGGTGACCCGGGTGCCGGTGACGCCATCGGCTACGGTGCCGATGCACTTGAGCGGGCCGTCCGGGTCGCCGCGGCGGAAGGTCTGCTCGTACTCGTGGCCGTCGCGGCGCACGTTGACGGTGAGCCACTCGGAGCAGGCGTTGACCACCGAAGCACCCACGCCGTGCAGGCCGCCGGCCACCTTGTAACCGGAGTTCTCGCCGCCGAACTTGCCGCCGGCGTGCAGGATGGTGTAAACGACGGTGACGGCGGGCAGGCCGGTGTCGGCCTGAATGTCCACAGGGATGCCGCGGCCGTTATCCGTGACCTGAATGATGTTGTCTTTCAGGATCTTGACCTCGATGTGGTCGCAGTAGCCGGCCAGTGCTTCATCGATGGCGTTGTCCACGATCTCGTAGACCAGATGATGCAGGCCGCGCTCGCCGGTGGAACCGATATACATGCCCGGGCGCTTGCGCACCGCCTCCAGACCCTTCAGGACCTGGATCTCGCTGGCATTATACTCATGGTCGGTAGCGGTTTCGGCATTTGTGCTGGTAATGATTTCTTCTGCCATTTCCTTTCTCCCTTTTGTTCAATGTTTGCATTTTTGTTCGATCTATCGTAAAAGCAGAGCATATTCTCCGCCTGTTGGCTGGTTTACTCGATCATTTTTTCGGCTCTGCGCCGCATGGCAGCAGGCGACAGCTCCGAAAGATACACCGTGTCCACCACGGCCCCGTCTGCCAGAACATAGCTCTGGGGCAGCTCGTCCGAAAGGCTCACCACCGCGCCGTTCTTCTGGGCGTAGTTCAGAAACTCCCGGCCCCGGGGGGTGATGGTGGTGGTTTCCAGATTGAAGATGCCGATAATGTCCCGGTCATTCAGCACGTAGTCACGGCCCAGATGAATATACATACAGTATTTTCCTCATTCTGGCAGTTCATGCATAAAACGCCGTTTATTCACCGGCAGCTGCATGTACTTTTGCATCATTTCTTCATGCTTTGCTCAGCACACCGCCGTTCATGCGGTACACTTCGCCGTCCGTTTTCAGGAACGCGGTATCATCGCAGCTGGTCACGAATGTCTGCTTTTCCTTCATGCGGGTGAGCAGATACTGCTTGCGGCCCTCGTCCAGCTCGCTGAGCACATCGTCCAGCAGGAGCACCGGGTGCTCTCCGGTGATCCGGGCAGCGGCAGCCGCTTCGGCCATTTTCAGGCTCAGCACCACGCTGCGCTGCTGTCCCTGACTTGCAAACACCTTTGCGGGCTGGTCGTCCAGCAGCAGCTCAACGTCCTCGCGGTGGATGCCGCACAGGCTCTGCCCGGCGCGCAGCTCTTCGTTCTGGCGCTGCTTCAAAAGTGCGGACAGCCCGCCCGGCTCAAACTGGGCGGCATACCGCACCGCCATGCGCTCTGCCCCGTGGGAAAGCTCGGCATAGTTGGCACAGGCCAGCGGTGTGAGCAGGGCCAGATATTCCCGCCGCCGCTTCTGGATGGCCTCGCCCTGTGCGGCAAGCTCCACGTTCAGCACTTCCAGCAGGGCGCATTTTTCTGCCCACGGGCGCTCCGTGCCGCCTGCGGAATGACGCAGAAGCGCATTTTTCTGCTGCAATGCCCGCACATAGCGACGGTAGGTGGCAAGGTAGCCGGGGTACAGCTGGCACAGCGCCGCGTCCAGAAACCGCCGCCGTCCTTCCGGTGCACCTTTTACAAGGCTCAGGTGCCCGGGGTCGAACACCACAGCCGGAAAGCTGCCCGCAAGGCCCGCCGCCCGCTTGGGAGGAGAACCGTTGACCGATGCATACCGGCCGGGGCGCTGTGCATCCGGCGTGCCCACCGTAATGCGCACATTTGCCGGTTCGTCCGGTTCCTGATTCTCCTGCCGGGTGCGCTGGGTGACGGCCTCCAGTACCGCGAATGTTTCTCCGCGGCGCACAAGCTCGGCATCCTTGCCGCCCCGGAAGCTTTTGCCGCCGGTCAGCAGCCAGATGGCCTCCAGCAGGTTCGTTTTGCCCTGACCGTTGTTGCCGCAGATCACGGTCAGCTCCCGGCCCGGTTCCAGCTGCGCTGCCGCAATATTGCGGTAATTCGCAACTTCCAGTGAAAGCAGACGCATTACTGGCCCTGACCCACTTCCACGGTCTGGCCGTCCAGCTCGATCACATCACCGGCACGGCACTTCTTGCCGCGCATGGTGCACACCTCGCCGTTCACCTTCACGGCACCGCCCTGCACCAGCTCCTTGGCTTCGCCGCCGGTCTCGCACAGGCCTGCATATTTCAGCAGGGCATCCAGCTTGATAAATTCCGTATGGATGAGAATTTTCTGCATAATTTCGCCCTCTTAATCGTTCTTGAAGCGCACCGGCAGCACCAGATACAAAAAGTCGTTGCCCTCGGCAGGCAGCACCTTGACCGGGCTCAGAGGGCCGCTGATCTCCATGCGGACCTTCTCGGTGCGGGCGTTGCGCAGCGCATCCAGCAGATAGCGGTTGTTGAAGCCGATCTCCACTTCGTCGCCCTCGCAGTCGGCGTTGAACTCGTCCACCACGCGGCCAAGGTTGGTCTGGCAGCGCACCACGACTCTACCCTCTGTAAAGGAGATGCGGAGGGGATTTTTTAAACGCTCTGTAATAATCAGCGAAGCACGCTCGATGGTCTCGATGAATTCCTTGGTGTCGATGGTCACGCGGGTGCGGCTGTCGGCGGGGATCACGTTGCGGTAGTTGAGGAACTCGCCCTCGATCAGACGGCTCATGATGGTGTAGCCGCCGGCCATAAAGACCACATAGCGGCGGTTGGCGCTGATGTGCACCGGCTCTTCGTCGTCGTTTGGCAGCAGATGGGCGACCTCGGTCATGGTCTTGCTGGGCACGATGATGCGGATATCCTTTACCGCCGTCACCGGGCGTTCCACGATGGCCAGACGGTAGCCGTCCAGTGCCACCACAGTCAGTTTGTCAGGCAGGATCTCGAACAGCTCACCGGTGTGGGCGGGCTTTTTCTCGTCCTGACTGACAGCATATAACGTACGATCGATCATATCTTTCAGCACGCCGGTCTTGATGGTCAGGGTCTCTTCCGCTCCGGTATTGGGCAGCTCCGGAAAATCGTTGGCCGGCATGGACTGGATCTCGAACTGGACCACGCCGCTCTGGATGGTGGTCTTGCCGTTCTCGGCAGAGAGGATGCTGACCTGACCGGCGGGCATTCGGCTGATCATGCTGCTGAGCAGCTTTGCATTCAGCACCACCTCGCCGGCTTCCTTGACATTGGCTTCGATGGTGGTCACGATGCCCATTTCCAGATCGTAGCCGGTGAGGTTGAGCTGGAAGCCTTCGGCTTTCAGCAGGATGCCTTCCAGCACAGGGATGGCAGAACGCATGGTGACGGCTTTGGACACACCATCGATGGCTGCGCTCAGCAGAACTTTATCACATACGATGTTCAAACTGAATTCTCTCCTTTGTTTTTTTCGTTTCTGATGTTGTTTTGTGTTTGAAAACAGTTTCAGAACCGGTCTATCTTATTGAACTTGTTGTAGTAACCGTAGTAGGGGGTGGGGAACTTGTGGAAAACCCCGAAAAGCCTTGTCGGAATGCGGGGTTTTTGGTTTCCACGGGGTTGTGAATGTGTTGTGAATGGATCGTGGAAAGGTTGGAATAGGTCTTTCTTTCCACAGACCATGTGGAGAACGGAGGTTGAATGTTGAAAACTCTGTGGAAAGTGTGGAAAGGTTTGCGTTTTTACCACAAGATATAGGTTCTTTTTTCCCGTTTTGTTCCGTTTTCTCCCCATATTTTGGGGTTTCACCCATAAATGAGTACGACTTTTACACGATTTCTGCGGTCAGGCCTTTACGTTCTTGATGATGTCGCTCACGGTCTCGCGCAGGTGCTGGTCGTTCTTCATGTCACGCTCCATGGTCTTGAGGGAGTAGACGATGGTGGAGTGGTCACGGCCGGAGAATTCACGGCCGATCTCTTCCATGCTCATGCCAGTGACCTCGCGCAGGATGTAGATGGCCACACGGCGGGCAGAGGCAACGTTGGCGTTGCGCTTGGTGCCGCGGATGTCGGCAGGGGAGACGTTGAAGGTGCGGGACACCTCGCCGATGATCTTCTCGATGGTCACGGGCACCGGCTGGGTCTCGTTGAGGATGTCCTTGATGGCATTCTGGGCCACACTGATGACCGGCTGGATGCCCTCCAGCATGTAGTAGGCGTTTAGTTTTTTTACAGCGCCTTCCAGCTGGCGGATGTTGTTCTTCAGGTGGTTGGCAATGAACTCGGCCACATCCTCGGGCAGGTCCAGATGCAAAAGCTCTGCCTTGCGTTTGACGATGGCCACGCGGGTCTCAAAATCCGGCGGCTGCACATCGGCGGTCAGACCCCACTCAAAGCGGGTGCGCAGACGCTCTTCCAGACTTTTGATCTCCTTGGCCGGGCGGTCGGAGGCAATGACGATCTGCTTGTGGGCATCGTGCAGGGAGTTGAAGGTGTGGAAGAACTCCTCCTGCGTGGACTCCTTGCCGGCGATGAACTGGATATCGTCTACCAGCAGCAGGTCTGCCACGCGGTACTTCATGCGGAAGTCCTCGGTGCTTCCGGCGCGGATGGCGGCGATCAGCTCATTGGTGAACTGCTCGCAGGTAACGTACATGATGACGAAATCGGGGTGGGTGCGCTTGATCTCGGTCTGGATGGCCGTGAGCAGATGGGTCTTGCCAAGGCCGGAGCCGCCGTAGATGAACAGCGGGTTGTATGCGCCGGAGGGATTGGCCGCAACCGCCTGTGCAGCAGCAAACGCAAACTGGTTGGAAGGGCCTTTGATGAAGTTTTCAAATGTGAACTCGTAGTTGCCCTGCGGGGAGGCGGGGTTCGCCTCGTACTGCTGGGCCAGCACCACCTCATGCGGCGGCGTGCTGGGCACCACCAGCGTGATGTCCACGTCGAAGCCCAGCACGGTCTTGAAGGCTTCCTTGAGCAGGCCAAGGTAGCGGTCCGTCACGATTTTGCAGATGAAGTCGTTGCGCACCGAAAGGGTGATGTGGCTGGAATCCTCAAAGCTGATCGGCTCCAGTCCGTCGATATAGAGATTATAGGTCGGCTCGGCCATCTGCGTTTTGCAGTACGCCTGGGCGGCCTCTAAAACGTCCTTAAAAGAATCCATAAAACATCCACTCCGTTAAAGTTTTCAACAATGCTGCTGATACTAGGTTAGTATACCACAAAAAACGCTGTGCGTCCATATTTCTATAATGTAATTTATAATACATAAGAAAAGCCCCTGCACGGCCGTTGTGGCATGGGCAAAACAGGGCCACAATATCTTGTAGTAAAAGAGTTTTCCACGGCAGACTTGTGAAAAAGTTGAAAATCTTTTCACAAAAAAGTTTGAAGGAAAGCGAAAAAAATGCTTGACAGAACGCCATACTATGCGATATACTGTTGAATTGCAAGCCTGTCCCCAATCTGGGACCACATCAGACCCCATACCGGGGATAAGTTTTTACGGAGGATACAACCATGAAGAGAACTTTTCAGCCCAAGAAGCGTCAGCGCAAGGAAGTTCATGGCTTTCTGACCCGCATGAGCACCAAGAACGGCCGTAAGGTCATCAATGCTCGCCGTGCAAAGGGCCGCAAGAGCCTGACTGTCTGATCCGGCCTTTTATGACGGGATCCGGCGCAGAAATGAATATGCGCACAAAAGACCGCTGATATTGGATTAGCGGTCTTATTTTTTTTTTTGAAAATTGAAAGAATTTTCGTAAAAATGCCCGCATGGGCTTTCAAAGTCGAAAAAATTTTGATATACTGGCTGAAGAATGCACTCTTCGGGGCGTGTTCTCAGCCACAGAAAGGAGGCGCGGAATCATGCGCTATCGTT
Source organism: Faecalibacterium sp. AF10-46 (assembly GCF_003604105.1). Classification (NCBI taxonomy): domain Bacteria; kingdom Bacillati; phylum Bacillota; class Clostridia; order Eubacteriales; family Oscillospiraceae; genus Faecalibacterium; species Faecalibacterium sp. AF10-46. Next base: position 67,598 of record NZ_QVGY01000010.1, read on the forward strand.
CCATCCGCCGCAACAGCGAGTTTGGCAGAGTGTATGCCCGCGGCAAATCCTATGTAAACCCCGGTCTTGTGATGTATGTGCTCAAGACCCGCAGCAAAAAGACCCGCGTGGGCCTGACCGCCACCAAAAAGATCGGCCACGCCGTGCAGCGCAACCGCGCCCGCCGCGTGATGAAGGCGGCCATCGACGAGCATCTGGACTACAACATCGGCGGCTATGATCTGATCTTTGTAGCCCGCGGTATGACCCCGCGGTTGAAGAGCTGGCAGCTGAGCAGCGTTGTGGCAAAGCTGTTTGCACAGGCCGGTCTGCCGGATAAGGCCAAACGGCCGGATGCGCCGCCCCCTGCCACCGTGCCCCCGGCACACAGGGCACAGGCGGAAAAGCCGAACGCATGAACCGCCTGCAGTACATCTGCCGCCGCGCGCTGTGCGTGCCCATCCGGGCCTACCAGTATGTTTTAAGCCCGTGGATCGGCCGCAGCTGTCGTTTTACGCCCAGCTGCAGCAACTACACCATGCAGGCCATCATGACCCATGGGTGCGTAAAGGGCATCCTGCTGGGGGCATGGCGCATCGCCCGGTGCAATCCCTTCGGAAAATGGGGCTTTGACCCGGTGCCGGAGCCGGGCCGCTGGCAGAACCCTGCCCGCCGGCTGCAGCCCGCAAAGCTGTTTTCCACACGGCACAAGCAAAAGGTGGAAAAATAAATATGCTTCTTGTGACGCGGTGCACTGTGGGCAGCGTGTCCTACGATAAAAAATAACAAGTCCCGTGCCACAGACGGGGCAGAATGGACAAAGGTATGAACTTCTTTTACATCCTGAGCGGTCCTCTCGGCTATGTCATGGAGTGGATCTACAAGCTGCTCCCGAGCTACGGCTGGGACATCATCATCTTCACGCTGCTCATCAACATCGTCAAGATCCCTCTGCAGCTGAGCCAGCAGAAGAGCATGGCTAAAATGTCGGCCTTCCAGCCCATGATGATGGAGATCCAGACCAAGTACAAGGACAAGCCCGAAAAGCAGCAGGAAGAAATGCTCAAGCTGCAGCAGGACTACGGCTATAACCCCACCGCAGGCTGCGTGCCCATGCTGTTGAACTTCCTTGTCATGTTCGGCGTTATCGGTGTCGTGTACAATCCGCTGGAGCGCATCTTCCACATCAGCGCTGCGGCTCTGACCGCCGCCGGTGAGGCCCTGACCGCCTCCGGCGTCGCCTTTACCGCCATCACCCGCGATACCAACATCATCGCACAGGTGGTTGCTGGCAACGGCGGTGTGCTGGGCTGCTTCAGCGCCGAGCAGATCGCTACCATTACCGAGTTCAGCCAGCACATGAACTTCCTCGGCATCGACCTGACCCGCATCCCCAAGCTGGGCCTTTCTCTGGACATCGTGCTGCCGCTGCTGTCGGTCATCACCATGCTCCTGTCCACCCATATCAGCATGAAGGCCAGCGGCCAGCAGATGCAGGGAAGCATGAAGCTGACCATGTATATGATGCCGCTGATGTACCTGTTCTTCTGCTTCACCTATCCTCTGGCATTCTCTCTGTACTACGTCATTTCCAATATCGTGATGACCGTGCAGACTCAGGTCATGCGCAAGGTGTACGACCCCGAGAAGATGCGCAAGGAGATCGAAGCGCAGATCGCAGAAAAGAAAAAGCAGGAAAAACGCGGTGTGAAGAACACTACCGTCAAGGTCACCGATCCCAAGACCGGCAAGACCACGGAAAAGAACCTTTCCGCCAGCGAGATGAACAAGCACCGTCTGGAGTATGCCCGCCGGCTGGACGAGGAACGCTACAAGGACGAGCGCACCGTGCCGCTGAGCGAGCTGAACAAGCAGGATAAAGAATAAGAGGAGGATGAACGGTTATGATCCGTAAGCAGGAAGCGACCGGCAAAACGGTCGATGAAGCCCGCGCAAAAGCCTGCGCTCTGCTGGGCGTGCAGGCCGATGATCTGAATGTCAGCTGCGAAGTGTTGGAAATGCCCCAGAAGACTGGTTTTCTGGGCCTGAAGCTCACCCCCGCCAAGGTGTGCGTGAGCGTGGAGGAGCCGGACGCTCCGGCTGCAGCACCCGCTGAGCCTGTTGTTGAGAAAAAGACTCCCGTGCAGGAGGCTGTCAAGGCCGCTCCCGTGGCAGAGGAGCCTGCCGCTGCGGCAGAACAGCCGGAAGCAAAGGCCGAAGAGCCTGCTGCCCCCGCTGCAGAAGCTGCTGCAGAGCAGCCCGCTGCCGAGGAAGAGGAGCCGGAAGTCCCCATCGTGATCGAAGAGAACGCTAAGGTCAAGGCTGCTGTGGACTACCTGCGTGAGGTCATTGCCCTGATGGGCGTGGAGAATGTCACCTTCAGCGCTGTGCAGAAGGGCGAAGCTACCATCATCCGTCTGGACGGTGAAAAGCTGGGTGCCCTCATCGGCCGCCGCGGCGAGACCATGGAGAGCCTTTCCTATCTGGCAAGCCTTGTGGCAAACCGTCTGGAGGGCGATTACATCAAGCTGGGTCTGGATGTGGCCGGCTACCGCGATAAGCGCGAGAGCGACCTGACCGCACTGGCACAGCGCATTGGTGCCAAGGTGCGCAAGACCGGCCGCAGCTTTGCCATGGAGCCCATGAACCCCTACGAGCGCCGCATCATCCACTCTGCCATCAGCAAGATGGAGGGCGTGCGCAGCGAGAGCAAGGGCGAAGGCCGTGACCGCCGTGTGGTCATCTACTCCACCGCACCCGATGCACAGACCGAGAACACCTATGGCGAGCGCCGTCCCCGCGGCGGACGCGGCAATGGCCGTCGTCCCGGCGGCAGCCGCAATGGCGGCTATCGCGGCGGGAACCGTTCTGAGCATGGCGACCACAATGGAAGCCGTGGCGGCTACCGCGGCAGCCGCAATGGTGCACCCCGCGGCCCGCGGCCTTCCAGCGTGCCGGAGCGCACCTATGCACCCCGTGATGCAGAGAATGCAGCACCGGTAGCACCCAAGCGCACCGAGCGCGTGGACGATTTTGCCGATTTCAGCTTTGGCAAGATCGAGCTGTAATGCGGAATTACTTTTGAAATCAGGGTCTCCGGAAGATCTGCGGATTTTCCGGAGACCTTTTTTCACGCAAAAAGGATTTTACCAAAACCTGATGCCAAGGTGGTTTCGGGGCGGGCCGCTGTTGCGGTATACTGAGCACGAAAAAAGTCATTCTTCTCAAAAATTGGAGAAACTGCCTGTTTTTTGCCGAAATCTTTCTCTTAAATGGCAATTGTAAAACAATTGGTCAAGGCTTTATACTGTAGTCAAGAGCGTTCTGTTCGTGAGGAACAGACAGAATGATGAAAAGAGAGGTATTCAACTATGGCTCAGAACAAGATCTCCCGCCGCAGCTTCCTGCGTGGTGCAGGGGCATCCGCAACCATCGCAGCCGCCAGCTGCATGGCACCCTCTGCAGCCGCCTGTGACATCAAGTCCCTGTGGAGCATGGATCTGCAGATCCTTGCCACCAGCGATACCCACGGTAAATTCGATCCATGGGACTACGCCGCCAATAAGGCAGATGCTTCCGGCAGTGTGGCCCAGCAGGCGACCGCCATCAAGCAGTGCCGCACCCGGAACACGCTGGTGGTGGATGCAGGCGATACCATTCAGGCCAACTCCGCAGAGCTGTTCCTGAACGATGACCTGCATCCCATGGTCGCTGCCATGAATGCCATCGGTTATGATATCTGGACCACCGGCAACCATGAGTACAACTACGGCATGGATGTGCTGAAAAAGGTCATGGGACAGCAGAAGGCCAAGGTGCTCACCGGCAACGTTTACGCACCGGACGGCACCCCGCTGGCCGATGGCTACACCATCATCAAGAAGGGCACCGTCAAGATCGGTGTCATCGGCATGGTCACGCCCAACATCATCCGCTGGGATGCCAAGAATCTGGAGGGCTGGAAGGTCACCAACCCTGTGGACGAGAGCCGCAAGATCATTGATAAGATCAAGGATCAGGTGGATGTTCTGATCGGCGTCATGCACATGGACACCGAGAACGAGTACGGTGTGTACGGCTCCGGCGTTACCGATCTGGCCAATGCCTGCCCGGAGTTTGATGTGATCGTGGGCGGCCACGGCCACAGGAGCATCCCCAACATGATGATCAACAACGTGCTGGTGGTGGAGAACAAGAACGCCGGTGCCACCCTGTCCGAGATCCACGTCTATCTGGAGCGCCAGCTGGATGGTAAGTGGAAGGTCGTGAACCGCACCTCTGAAAACCTGCAGATCAAGGAGTACGAGCCCGATCCGGAGCTGACCGCTTTGCTGGCCTCCTACGACACCCGCGCCAAGGAAGATGCTGTTACTCCCATTGGCGAGCTGAAGGGCGGCGATCTGGCCCCCGAAAACGAGATCGACTGCCTGCCGCAGGCCATGGTGCAGGATACCGCGCTGCTGGACTTCATCAACGAAGTGCAGATGTACTACACCGGTGCGCAGGTCTCTGCTACCGCCCTGACCTCCATGACCTCCCAGATGCGCGCAGGCACCATCCGCAAGTGTGATATGGCCAGCATCTACACCTACCAGAACACCCTGTACAAGCTGCAGATGACCGGCGAGCAGCTGCGCCGCTTCATGGAGTGGTCTGCTGCCTTCTTCAAGACATGGAAGCCGGATGAAGTGACCATTGCCTTTGACCCCTCGGTGCGCTACTACCTGTACGATGCTTTTGAGGGTGTCAGCTACGAGCTGGACATCTCCAAGGAGCCGGGCCACCGCATCAAGAACCTCAAGTGGCCGAACGGCAAGGCCGTAAAGGACACCGACACCTTTGTTGTGGCAGTGAACAACTACCGCGCAACCACCCAGCTGCTGACGGCTGCGGACATCTTCCTGCCGGGCGAAGAGCTGCCCAAGCTGTTGGAGATCGATGTGCGCGGCGACGTGGGCGGCATCCGCGAGCTGCTGGGCGAGTACATCCGCACCGTGAAGGGCGGCACCATTGAGCCGCACGTGAACAACAACTGGAAGATCGTGGGCAACAACTGGAAGGCTGCCGATCACCAGAAGGCTGTGCAGCTGCTGCGCGAAGGCAAGCTGGCCCTGAATGAGAACGCCGATGCACGCACGCTGCCCGGCAAGGCCATCACCACGGCGGATATCGCCAAGTTCTAAAAAACAAATCTCTGTAAAAACGGGGGCTTTCCGGTTTGGGCCGGAAGGCCCCTTTTGAGTAATAGAAGACGCTTTTTTCAACCTTTTCCCGGGAAATGGTTGAAAAACAGTATCATTCTGTGAATTTTCGTGGTACAATAAAAAAGTATTGGTATCTTTTTTGAAAGAAAAAGGATCACAGGGATCTTGCAGAAAGAAGGCAGACAGCGTTGAACCAGATCCAAAAGCTCCTGTGTTATAGCGGGCTGGAAGTGCAGGATTACAGGGACTGTCAGCCGGAGATCGAGGAAGAGAACCGCAGAAAGATGCATGTGTACCTGAACATGGCGTGCGGCCTGTTGTTTGCAATCACCTGCCTGTCGGGAGGGATCGGTGTTCTGCGAGAGCACAGCCTGCTCTATTGCATCGCCCTTGTGGTGTGCGCGGGCCTGCGTGTTGTGGATCTGATGTTCCCGGATCAAAACGGCCTGCTTCTGCGGTGGCTGATGTATGCCTTTGCAGCTATGTTGTATGCGCTGGGCATTGCGGAAGCGGTGCACGCGCCGGAAGAGCTTTCTGTCACCTTCATTGCATTTTTGCTGGCGGTGCCACTGCTGTTCATGATGCCGCCCATCCAGCACATTGCCAATGTGCTTCTGTTTGACGGCATCTTTATCGGGATGGTGGTCGTGTTTGAAAGCGGCCGCACCGTAACGGTGGATATCGTCAATGCGGTGTTTTTTGGGGTGATCTCCTGCATTATTTCCACATTTACCATGATCACCATGTACCAGAACGCACTCTCCCGCAAAAGGATGCGCGAAATCGCCAGTTTTGATATCCTTACTGGCATGAAGAACCGCAATGCTTACGAACGGGAGCGGGAGGACTGGGCTTCCCGCTGCTCGGTGTCGCTGAGTTGCATCTATATGGATGTGAACGGCCTGCATGACCTGAACAACAGCGAAGGCCACGACAAAGGTGACCGGATGCTGCAGGTGGTGGCGCTGGAAATACGGGAAATGTTTGGCAAAAACAACTGCTACCGCATTGGCGGCGATGAATTTTTAGCCTATGTGACGGACCGGCAGGATCCGGCTGTGCGCAAATGTGTAAAGGATTTTGTCTCCATCGTGGGCAGCGCGGGTTACTCGGTGGCCGTGGGTGTTGCCACCGAGAGTGCGGGCGGCATCGATGTCGGTGCGCTGTGCCGCAAGGCAGAAAAGCGGATGTATCTTGATAAGGAAGAGCATTACCGCGTCCTGCGAGAGCAGCAGGGACGCTGAAAGGAAAACCATGCAGGAAACGACCATTGCAGCCATTGCAACAGCGCCGGGCGCAGGCGGTATTGCCGTCGTGCGGCTCTCCGGTGCGGAGAGCTATCCCATAGCAGCCCGGGTGTTCCGCCCGGCCAACGCCGCAAAAAAGGTGGAGGATGCCAAAGGCTACACCGCCATGTACGGCACATTCCGGGAAGGGGACGAAGCCTTTGATGAGGGGGTGGCCCTGTTTTTCCGCGCGCCCCACAGCTATACCGGCGAGGACGTGGTGGAGCTTTCCTGCCATGGCGGCAGCGCCGTGGCCCGCCGTCTGGTGGAAGCCTGTCTTGCTGCCGGTGCTCAGCCTGCCGCGCGCGGCGAGTACACCCGCCGCGCGTTCCTGAACGGTAAGCTGGGTCTGACGCAGGCCGAAGCGGTGATGGATCTGATCTCGGCGGATGGCCGTCAGGGTGCGGCGCTGGCCAATGCCGCGCTGGGCGGTGCGCTGGCAAAGAAGATCAGTGCCCAGAAGGAAGCGCTTACCGCCATTCAGGCTCACCTTGCCGCATGGGTGGATTTTCCCGAAGAAGATGTGCCGGAGCTGGACGGTGACCATCTGCACCGCGTACTGAGTGGGGTAAAGGCAGAGCTGGACGAGTTGATCCATAATTATCAGGCAGATACCGTCCTGCGCGAAGGTGTGGACTGCGCCATTGTGGGCAGACCAAATGCGGGCAAATCCACACTGCTCAACCTGCTGGCCGGGTTCGACAGGGCCATCGTCACGCCGGTGGCTGGCACCACCCGTGATGTGGTGGAGCAGGCGGTACAGCTGGGGGATATCCAGCTGAATCTGTTCGATACCGCCGGTCTGCGCGAGACCGAAGATGCCATTGAAGCCGAGGGCATCCGCCGCAGCTGGAAAAAGCTGGAGGAGGCAGGCCTGATCCTGGCTGTGTTCGATGGCTCTGAGCCGCCCACGCGGGAAGATCTGGAGCTTGCACAGCGTTGCACAGGCCGTCCAGCCATTGCACTTATCAACAAAGAGGATAAACCAACGCAATTTGACGCAGAGTTCATAGCGCCCTGCTTTGCCATGGTGCTGCCGGTGTGCTGTCAGGAGGAGGAGAGCCGCAAGGTGATCTCCGCTGCGGTGGCCCGCCTGCTGGGTACCAGCCAAATCGACCCCCATGCCGCCAGTCTGTCCGGCCAGCGTCAGCTTTGCGCCGCACTGCGTGCGCGGGACGCTGTGGCCGGTGCACTGGATGCTGCCGCAGACGGCTTTGGGCTGGATGCCGTTTCCGTCTGTGTGGACGACGCACTGGCCGCCCTGTGCGACCTGACCGGTGAGAACGCCTCGGAAGCTGTGATCGAACAGGTGTTTGAACGCTTCTGCGTGGGAAAATAAGAGGAAAACCAAGGAAAAGTATATGAACCACTTAGGAGATTATGACGTTATCGTCGTCGGTGCCGGTCATGCCGGCATCGAGGCAGCTCACGCCGCCGCAACGCTGGGCGCGAGAACGGCCGTATTTACCATGAGTCTGGATGCCATTGGCAACATGCCCTGCAACCCCAGCATTGGTGGAACGGCAAAAGGCACGCTGGTACGTGAATTGGATGCGCTTGGCGGCGTGATGGGCCTTGCTGCAGATGCCACCTATCTGCAGAGCCGGATGCTCAACAAGGGCAAAGGTCCGGCGGTGCACGCCCTGCGTGTGCAGACCGACCGCAAGCGCTACCATGAATATATGAAGCATGCATTGGAACTCACGCCCGGCCTTGCCATCCATCAGGCTGAGGTTGTGAGCATCGAGACCGAGAACGGCCGTGTGAAGGGCGTTGTGACCCAGCTGAACGGGGAATACAGCGCCAAATGCGTGGTCATTGCCACCGGCACGAACCTTGGCGGCAAAATTTTTGTGGGTGATGCATGGTACGCCTCCGGCCCGGACGGGATGCACGCCGCTAACGCCCTGACCGACAGCCTGAAGGCTGCCGGGCTGCCGCTGCGCCGGTTCAAGACCGGTACCCCTGCCCGGGTGCACCGCCGCAGCATCGATTTTTCCAAGCTGGAATGCCAGCCCGGCGACCCGGACAATGAGCTGCAGCCCTTCAGCTTTATGACCGATGCACCCATGCACAACAAGGTGGAGTGCTGGATCGCCTATACCAATCCCGAGACCCACAGGATCATTCTGGATAACATCCAGCGCAGCCCGCTCTACGGCGGCATGATCGAGGGTGTTGGCCCGCGCTACTGCCCCTCCATTGAGGATAAGGTGGTGCGTTTTGCGGGCAAGGACAGGCATCCCATCTTTGTGGAACCCTGCGGCGAGAACACCGAAGAGATGTATCTGCAGGGTGCCTCCAGCAGCCTGCCGGAGGATGTGCAGAATGCCTTTTACCGCAGTATCAAAGGGTTTGAGAACATCGAGATCATGCGCCCGGCCTACGCCATCGAGTACGACTGCGTGGACCCCACCAGTCTGGAAGCCACACTGGAAAGCAAGGTGGTGCGGGGCCTGTACGGCGCGGGACAGTTCAATGGCACCTCCGGTTACGAGGAAGCCGCCGCGCAGGGCCTGCTGGCAGGTTTGAACGCCGCCCGCAATGCGCTGGGCAAAGAGCAGCTCATCCTGCCGCGCCACACCAGCTATCTGGGCACACTGGTGGATGATCTGGTTACCAAAGGGGTTATGGACCCCTACCGCATGATGACTAGCCGCAGCGAGTACCGCCTGACCCTGCGTCAGGACAACGCTGACCAGCGGCTGACCCCCATCGGCAGGGAATACGGCCTTGTGCAGGATGACCGCTGGGCCAAGTACCAGCACACCCAGAGCATTCTGGAAGCGGAGCGCCGCCGCCTGCACGAGACGCATCTGCGCACCGCAGACCTGCGCGCCGCCATGGAAGCCACAGGCCTTGTCCCGGCTGCTGAGGGCGGCATTGCGGAAGAGCTGCTGCGCCGCCCGGAGATCAGCTATCCGCTGCTGGCGGGTATGATCGGCTGGGGCGAGCAAATCACCCCCATGCTGGCCGAACGGCTGGAGACCGAGATCAAGTATGCGGGCTACATTGCCCGGCAGGATCGGATGATCCGGGACGTGGCCCGGCACGAAAAGACCCTGATCCCAGATGATTTTGAATATTCCGACCTGACCGGCCTGACACTGGAAGCCCGCGAAAAGCTGGCCCGCATCCGGCCGAAGAACCTCGGTCAGGCGGGGCGCATCCCGGGCGTATCGCCCTCCGACGTGGCGCAGCTGAGCATTGCACTGGCAGCGAGAGGAAAATAAAATGGAAGAACTGAAGCTTTACGAGGGCCGTCCTGCCGACTGCACCGGGCGGCTGGAAAAAGAGATCCGTACCTATGACCTGCTGGACAAGCTGGGCATCCAATTCTGGCGCACCGACCACGGTTGGATGAAGGCCGACACCATGGAGGACTGCCATGTGATCGATGCCTGCCTGAATACCACCGTGTGCAAGAACCTGTTCCTGTGCAACCGGCAGAAGACGAACTTCTATCTGCTCATGATGCCCGGGGACAAGCCCTTCAAAACCAAAGAACTTTCCCATCAGCTGGGCATTGCCCGCCTGAGCTTTGCCTCGCCCGAGGATATGGAGCAGTATCTGGACTGCACGCCCGGCTCCTCCTCCATTATGGGCCTTGCCAATGATGCTGAAAATAAGGTGCAGCTGCTGATGGATGAGGACATAAAGGCAGGGGAGTATCTCGGCTGCCACCCCTGCATTAACACCTCCTCGCTCAAGCTGCGAACGGCAGATGTGCTGGAAACTTTCCTGCCTGCCGTGCACCACGAGCCGATCTTCGTTCACTTGACCGGCGAATAACAGAAAGGAAAACCTGCGTATGATCGATAAACCGCGCCTTGAAGCAAAATGTTCCACATGGAACATCACTCTCACCGGCACCCAGCTGGACCAGCTGGATGCCTTTGCCGAAATTCTGGTGGACTACAACCAGAAGGTCAACCTGACCGCTATCACCGACCCCGAGGGGATCGAGGATAAGCACTTCCTCGACAGCCTGCTGTTTGCCAGCCAGCCGGAAGTGGCGGGCCGCATGGTGGATGTGGGCGCAGGCGCAGGCTTCCCGGGCATCGTGACCAAAATCTACAAGCCGGAACTGGAGCTGACCCTGATGGAACCCACCGGCAAGCGGGTGGAGTTTTTGAAGTACGCCTGTGCCCAGCTGGGCTTGACCGGCGTGGAGTTTGCAAAGGAGCGCGCTGAGGAAGCTGCCCGCAAGGCGTGGCGTGAACAGTTTGATCTGGCATCTGCCCGTGCAGTGGCCGTGCTGCCCATGCTGGCCGAATACTGTCTGCCGCTGGTAAAGGTGGGCGGCAATTTCCTCGCCATGAAAGGCTCTTCCGGTGAAGAAGAACTGGCCGCAGCGCGCGGTGCCATCAAAAAGCTGGGCGGCGAGTACAAAGAGACCCGCACTCTGCACCTTCCGGGTGGCGACACCCGTACACTGATCCTGTGCAAAAAGATTTCGCAGACTCCGACAGCCTACCCCAGAAACGGCGGAAAAATTGCGAAAAGCCCGTTGAAATAACGAAATATCGATAGAATTTTGTAAAACCCTGCCGAACGAAACTTCTGGCAGGGCTTTTATTTGTGTGATACACTGTGCCTGAAAGCCTGAGTTTTCCACGCTTTCCCGGGAAAATGTGAAAAACAAAACCCATCCACCACGCGAAAGGAGCCGTGTACCCATGTTTGAACGCAAAAAGCAGGCGGGCAAAATTTATTTCCTGCCCATCGATCAGATCAGGCCGTCGCCGTTTCAAGCACGGCGGGAGTTCAGCGAGCAGGAGCTGGCTGCGCTGGCCCAGAGCATCCGAGAAAATGGTCTGCTGCAGCCCATCTCGGTGCGAAAAGTGTCGGATGGCGGCTACGAGCTGGTAGCCGGGGAACGGCGGCTCCGTGCCTGCCGCCTTGCTAAAATGAACACCATCCCTGCCATCCTCTGTGATTACGACGATGAGCGCACCGCCGCGCTGGGCCTGCTGGAAAACATCCAGCGGGCCGACCTGAACCCCTTTGAGCAGGCGCAGGGCTTAAAGGATGTGATGGTGCTGTGGGACTGCACGCAGGCCGAAGCCGCCAAGCGACTGGGCATGGCGCAGCCCACCCTTGCCAACAAGCTGCGGCTTTTGCAGCTGAACGCTGACCAGCGGCAGTTCGTGCTGGACAACAGCCTCACCGAGCGACATGCCCGGGCGGTGCTGCGGCTGCCGGAGAACCGCCGCAGTGAAGCCTTGATCAACATTGCCAAGCGCCGCATGAACGCCCGGCAGACCGACCTTTACATTGAACAGCTGCTCAACACCCCTGCAAAAGGCAGGCACCGCATCTCGATGGTCAAGGATGTGCGTATTTTTGTGAACACCATCGACCATGCCATCCGTCTGATGACCGATAATGGTGTGCCCGCCACTGCCCACCGGGAGGAGAAGGACGGGTATATCGAATATACGGTGCGCATCCCAACCACCGCCGCCGAACGGTAAAATTGTTCCATGTGGAACAGAAAACTCCCGTGCAGAGCGTAGTCGCGTGTTTAAAGTTTCATGCCTTTTGCTAAAGCATTGCCGCCGGGTACGTTCTCTTTTGCGTGCCAAAAGAGAACCAGAAAAGCACTCGCTACTTTCGAGGCGCGGGAGGCACGAACTAGGGGCTGCTCGCCCCTAGTAACCCCAAAGCAGTTGGGCTCCATACAAAAAATCGAAGTCGCTTCGCTAAAGGATTTTTTGTGTTCCGCCGATTGGAAGCCCCTCAGTCGCTGCGCGACAGCTCCCCCAAGTGGGAGCAAGCGCACCCGCAAGCGTTACGGTTTATCCGGCAGCTTTCCCGCCATGTCAAGGGCCCCATCCCAGAGGGGGCTGTCTGCGCAGCAGACGGGGGAGTTTTCTCCCCAAAGTGTCCGCTTTTCCGTTTTCCCACCTCTAAAAGTTAAAAATCCAGCGGAAAAACGCTTCAGATGGTTCAAAAACCGATTTGGATGTGCTATACTAGGTGTTAAGGTGCCTGTATGGACGGGAAACCGGCGGGCATGACTGCGAATGTTCCACATGGAACAATTGAATTTTCCCGGAAGGAAGAATTGTGCGTGGCAAAAATTGTAGCAATTGCGAACCAGAAGGGCGGCGTTGGCAAAACCACCACCGCCGTCAACCTGTCGTCCTGCGTTGCGGCGCTGGGCAAGCGGGTGCTCATCGTAGACCTTGATCCGCAGGGCAATACCACCACCGGCTACGGCATCCCGAAGCGCAGCGTGGAAAAGGGAACCTACGAGATCCTGATCGGTGAGGCGCGGGCATCCGAGGCCATCCGTAAGACCGAGTACCGCACCGATGTCATCGGCTCCAACACCCGTCTGGCTGGTGCCAGTCTGGAAATGATCGACCTGCCCGCTCGTGAGAGCCGCCTGCGCAAGGCGCTGGCCGAGGTGCAGAAGGACTATGACTTCATCTTTATCGATTGTCCGCCCAGTCTGGACCTGCTCACCCTGAACGGCCTGAGTGCCTGCGACAGCGTTCTCATTCCGGTGCAGTGCGAGTATTACGCGCTGGAGGGTCTTTCGGAGCTGATCAGCACCTTAAAGACCATTCGCAAAAAGTACAACCCGTATCTGGATATCGAGGGCGTGGTGTTCACCATGTTCTCACTGCGGTATAATCTGACCGTGCAGGTGGTGGAGCAGGTGCAGAAGTATTTCGGCTCCAAGGTGTACAAGACCACCATCCCGCGCTCCATCCGTATTTCGGAGGCACCCAGCTACGGCCAGCCCATCAATTTCTATGAACCCAAGGGCAAGGGCAGCGAAGCGTACATGGATCTGGCAATCGAATTTGTCAAGAACAACCGCCCGCACGAGCCCAAGAAGGCCCGCAGCAAAAGTGCACCCGTCGCAGAGCAGACGAAAAACGCTCTGGAAGATTAAACCTCAGGGGGAACATGAATGGCAAGAGGAAAAGGAGGACTTGGCCGCGGGCTGGACAGTCTGTTTGAAGATGCCGCCCCGGTTTTTGAGTCCGGTGCAAAGGTAGACACCTTGCCCCTGCGTGAGATCGAACCGGACCCGGAACAGCCGCGCAAGACCTTTGACGAACAGGCGCTGGGCGAGCTGGCGGCCAGCATTGCAGAGCATGGTCTGCTGCAGCCCATCGCGGTGCGTCCGCGCCCGCGCGGCGGCTACAGCATCGTGGCGGGTGAGCGCCGCTGGCGTGCCTGCCGCATGGCAGGGCTGAACGATGTGCCGGTGGTCATTAAGGAAGTCAGCGACGAGCAGGCCATGGAGCTGGCTCTGGTGGAAAACCTGCAGCGCGAGGATCTGGACCCGGTGGAAGAAGCAACCGGCATCCGGGAGCTGATGACCCGCTGCGGCCTGACGCAGGAGCAGGCGGCACAGAAGTTGGGCAAGAGCCGCAGCGCACTGGCCAACAGCCTGCGCCTGCTGAACCTGCCGGAAAACGTGCTGGAACTGCTGAAAAGCGGCTTTATCAACATCGGCCACGCAAAGGTGATCCTGAGCCTGCCCACGCCGGAGCTGCAGGAGCAGGCGGCGCAGATCATTGCAGACAACCAGCTGAACGTGCGTCAGGCCGAGGCGCTGTGCAAAAAGCTGGCAAAGCCCGCAAAGGAGCCCAGAGAACCCAAGCCGCGGGGCACTCTGCCGGTGGAGGTGGAAGAAAGCCTCAAGCAGGTGCTGGGCAGCGAGGTGAACGTGGCCTACCACGACGGCAAGGGCAGGCTGACCGTGCATTTCTATTCAGACGAGCAGCTGCGGGCCTTTGCCAACCTGCTGGGACAGTACCAGAACGAAGAATAAAGCGATCCAAGGCGGGCGACCGTCTTTGAACGGCACAGGGGAGGGGATCTTCTGTGCGAACCGAAATAGAGCAAGGAGAGTCAATCATGCTTGATATCAAATTTGTCCGTGAAAACCCGGACGCTGTCAAGGAAAACATCAAGAAGAAGTTTCAGGATGCAAAGCTCCCGCTGGTGGACGAGGTCATCGAGAAGGATGCCAAGTACCGCGCATGCCTGAAGGAAGTGGAAGCCCTCAAGGCTGCCCGCAACAAGCTGAGCAAGGCCAACGGCCCCCTGTTCGGCCAGCTGAAGAAGTGCACCGATGAGGCACAGAAGGCCGAACTGCAGGCTCAGATCGATGCCAACAATGCCGCCGTCAAGGCCGATGCCGACAAGATGGCTGAGCTGGAAAAGGAAGAAGAGACCCTGTCCGCACGCATTCAGGAGATCATGTACACCATTCCGCAGATGATCGATCCCAGCGTGCCCATCGGCCCGGATGATACCTACAACGTGGAAGCACAGCGCTTTGGTGAGCCTGTGGTGCCCGATTTCCCCATTCCGTACCACACCGAGATCATGGAGAGCTTCGACGGCATCGATATGGACGCTGCAGGCCGCGTGGCCGGCAACGGTTTCTACTATCTGCTGGGCAACATCGCCCGCCTGCACGAGGCTGTGCTGGCCTATGCCCGCGACTTTATGATCAACAAGGGCTTCACCTATGTGATCCCTCCCTTCATGATGCACGGCAACGTGGTGCAGGGTGTCATGTCCTTCCCGGAAATGGATGCCATGATGTATAAGATCGAGGGTGAGGACCTGTACCTGATCGGTACCAGCGAGCACACCATGATCGGCCGCTTCATCGACCAGACTCTGGACGAGGCCACTCTGCCCCTGACCCTGACCTCCTACAGCCCCTGCTTCCGCAAGGAAAAGGGCGCTCACGGCATCGAGGAGCGCGGCATTTACCGCATCCATCAGTTCGAGAAGCAGGAAATGATCGTGGTCTGCCGCCCCGACGAGAGCGCTGACTGGTACGAGAAGCTGTGGAAGAATTCTGTGGAGCTGTTCCGCAGCATGGAGATCCCGGTGCGTCAGCTGAACTGCTGCTCCGGCGACCTGGCCGACCTGAAGGTGAAGAGCTGCGATATCGAAGCATGGAGCCCCCGCCAGCAGAAGTACTTCGAGGTCTGCTCCTGCTCCAACCTGGGCGATGCACAGGCACGCCGCCTGCACATCCGCGTGAAGGGCAAGGACGGCAAGACCTATCTGGCCCACACCCTGAACAACACCTGCGTGGCACCTCCGCGTATGCTGATCGCCTTCCTGGAGAACCATCTGCAGGCCGACGGCACCGTGACCATCCCCGAAGTGCTGCAGCCGTATATGGGCGGCCTGAAGGTCATGGTTCCCACCCATAAGAAGGGTTGAAGAATTGACCGGCTTTTCCACAAGGCTCGGATAAATGGTTGAAAAATCCCGCTTTCTATTCAATGGAAAGCGGGATTTTTGCGTATCTTCGTTTGTATTTTGGACGACACGAAAAAATATGATTTTTTTAAAAATATGTGTTGACAAAAGGGGTATCTGTGGGTATAATAATAGAGCACTGTTCGAGTGCACAAACAATATGTGGCGGTATAGCTCAGTTGGCTAGAGCATTCGGTTCATACCCGAAGTGTCACCGGTTCAAATCCAGTTACCGCTACCACTTTTACAGAGTTTCGCTAAGGTTAGGGGGACGGTCGTCTGCAGTAGTGGACGATGGAAGTCGGAGGTTTTAGCGAAGCTCTGTATTTCTAAGGCCCGTTGGTCAAGCGGTTAAGACACGGCCCTTTCACGGCTGTAACATGGGTTCGATTCCCGTACGGGTCATGAATAAAATCCCTGATCTTAGGATCAGGGATTTTTTCATGCAACCCGTACGAGGAATCGAAGGAACACGGCCGCCCGCAGGCGGCAAAAAAGAGCCCAGTGGGCTCTTTTTTAGTGTTCGGGTCCCATCCTGTAGGAATGTCTACCGTGGTAGCTGCCGCTGCATTCGCTCGGGGGATTTTTAATTTGACCCGTACGGGAATCGAACAGGGCGGCGGTGCGCAGCACCGCAACCAAAGCCCCAGTGGGGCTTTGGTTAGCCCGCGGGTCCCAACGGCCAGGAATGTCTACCGTGGTTGCTGCCGTTTTGACCCGTACGAGGAATCGAAGGAACACGGCCGCCCGCAGGCGGCAAAAAAGAGCCCAGTGGGCTCTTTTTTAGTGCCCCGGGTTGCGGCTCCCAGCATCCGCGCGTGCCTTGGGCGGCACTTGCGTCTTGCTGGCCGCTGCCCCAACAACTCCTCCCTGCATCGGCCACTGGCCGCGGTCGTCGTTGTTGCAGGTCCCGTCCTGTAGGAATGTCTAATGTGGTTGCTACCGCTGCATTGCGCAAGGGCGTTTTTAATTTGACCCGCACGGGAATTGCAGCTGAGCTGACCGCCGCCAGCGAGCAAAGACTTCCCCCGGTCGGGGGAAGATGTCGCATAGCGACAAAAAGGGGAGTACAGGGAAGCGAAGCTGGGGCCGTGGTCAGCGGGATGCGAACGCCGCTCCAAGGCGTGAAGCATACGCTGGGAACCACAACCCGGGACAGGGCGGCGGTGCGCCTTCGTCTTGAATACTACATACCAGATCACGGATAAAAGACCCGGCAGAGGAACACGTTCAAGTGCTCTTCTGCCGGGTCTTTCTACATTTTTTTCGCAGATTTTCGACCTGAAATAGTAACAAAATTATGTCATTGAGACATCAATCCTCTATTTTTAACCGCGAAAATTGACTTGCATGCCAAAAAATCCGGGATGTTCTGGCACTTTCCATATAAATTCATGACAAAGTTTGGTAGAAATAATATCTTGTATACAGGCTGCACTTACGTTACAATACAGATGATATATCAATTGTACGAGCAGAAGGGAGGAAATGGAGTCCATAAGGGCGGTTTTCAATCACGAGTACGGGCTGGTGGCGGATGCAGCGTGCAGTTTTTGCATCATCTGTTCCCATCGCCTGATGCTTAGAACGGGAGGATGTCAATGGAAGTCTTTTTGCAAGCACTGGTAAACGGGATCCTGCTGGGCGGTTTCTACTCCCTGATGGGAATGGGCCAGAACATCATTTTCGGTGTTATGAACATCGTCAACTT
The DNA here is from genome assembly GCF_003604105.1 of Faecalibacterium sp. AF10-46. Classification (NCBI taxonomy): domain Bacteria; kingdom Bacillati; phylum Bacillota; class Clostridia; order Eubacteriales; family Oscillospiraceae; genus Faecalibacterium; species Faecalibacterium sp. AF10-46. The sequence goes on from NZ_QVGY01000010.1 coordinate 85,033, forward strand.
CTGCCACGGCGAAATGTTGATGGTGGGCATGTACATCACCTATGTTCTGTATACCTACTTTGGGGTGGACCCCTATGTAGCCCTTCCCATCGTTGCAGTGCTCATGTTCGGTCTGGGTGCGCTGATCCAGTCCACTCTGATCACCCCTTCGCTCAAGACCAAGAGCTTTACGAACCTGCTGTTCCTCACCGTCGGTCTGGGCCTGCTGCTCACCAACGGCGCTCTGGTCATCTTTGGTTCCACCTATTATAAGATCATTACCCCTTATTCCCAGACCTACATTCCGCTGGGTCCGGTCACGATCGCGCTGCCGCGTCTGGTCAGCTTCCTGATCCTGATCGTGGTCGCGATTGCGCTGTTTGCCTTCCTCAAGTATTCCACCACCGGCAAGCAGATCCGCGCCGTATCCCAGAACCCCATTGGTGCTGAGGTCGTGGGCATCAACGTCAAGAAAATTTACATCCTGACCTATGGTCTGGGCGTGGCTCTGGCCGGTATCGCCGGCTCTCTGCTGACCCAGTTCTACACCATCTATCCCACCGCAGGCGCAAGCTTCGGCTTCCGCGCACTGATCGTCGTGGTCGTGGGCGGTCTGGGCTCCATCCCCGGCGCATTCTTCGCCGGTATTTTCCTGGGCCTGCTGGAGCAGATGAGCGCATTGTTCATCAGCCCGTCCTACAGTGATATGATCGTGTTCGTCACCTTCATCATCATTCTGGTCGTGCGTCAGGTCATGATTCTGAGGAGGCGATAAGATGGATACCAGAAAAGCAGTTAAAACCTATCACCGCAATCTGGCGATCGTTCTGGCTATCATCATCGCCATCTTCGCAGCGATCCCGCTGGTCGTGGATAAACCCTACATCATCAACATTTTCGTTCTTACCTTCTATATGTCCACCCTGTCCATGGCATGGAACATTCTGGGCGGCATCACCGGCCAGAACTCGCTGGGTCTGGCCGCTTACATGGGTCTGGGTGCCTATGTGTGCTGTCTGGTGGTCACAAAGACGGGCATGAACCCCTGGGTGGCCGCTGTGCTGGATATGCTCGTTGTGGGCGTTGTGGCCGGTGTCATCTTCTTCCCAAGCCTGATCCTGCGCGGCCCCTACTTCACGCTGGTGTCCATCGCGTTTGCCGAGTCCATCCGTCAGTTCATCATCAACTCGGAGTTCTTCGGCCGCGCATCCGGTGTGGGCCTGCCCTTCGGCAAGGACTCCTTTGCGCAGTTCCGCTTTACCAGCAAGGTGCCGTATTACTACATCGGCTTCATCATGATGGTGGGCGTTTATCTCATCATGAAGAAGATCGGCCGCTCCAAGCTGGGCTTTGCGCTGCGCACCATCCGCGAGGATGAGGACGCAGCCGCCGCTATCGGCATCAACCCCACCAAGTACAAGGTCATTGCCGTTGTCATTTCGGCTATCATTGCCGGGCTGGTCGGCTTCTTCTATGTCAGCTACATCCGCTACATCGACCCCGATGTTATGATTCAGTCCAAGTCCACTGAGATCGTGCTGCCCGCAGTCGTGGGCGGCGCTGCCTACATCGAAGGCCCGCTGATCGGCGGCCTCATCATGATCCCGCTGAGCGAACTGCTGCGTGCAAACTTTGCCGCCATCCTGCCCGGAATCAACATGCTGATGTACGCCATCGTGCTGATCGTGGTCATCCGCTTCCGTCCGTCCGGTATTCTGGGCTGGTACATGAACTCGAAGGTCAAGACCTTCATCGATGAAAAGATCCTCAAAAAGCCGTCTCTGGACGTGCTGGAAGAGTATGAGCTGATGGCAGACAAGGGAGGGAAGTAATCATGGCAGAAAAGCCTATTATTGAAGTCCAGGGCCTGACCAAGCGGTTCAAGGGTCTGACCGCCGTGCATGATGTTTCTTTCTCGGTGGAGAAAGGCTCCATCACCGGCATGATCGGCCCCAACGGTGCTGGTAAATCCACCACCTTCAACATGATCTGCGGCTACTACCCGCCCACCGAAGGCAAGATCTTCTACAATGGTGAGGACATCACCAACAAAAAGGCGTATGAGTACACCAACATGAAGATCGCCCGCACCTTCCAGATCATGAAACCTCTGAAGAACCTGAGCGTTCTGGATAACGTCACAGCCGCCGCCTACTTCGGCCACGCCGGTGCAAAGAGCGAAAAAGAGGCCAAGGAGCGCGCCATGGAGGTGCTGCACTTCACCGGCCTATACGAAAAGCGTCATGTGATCTCCAAGGACATGGGCACGCCGGACCAGAAGCGTCTGGAGATGGCCCGCGCTCTGGCCACCAAGCCCGAAGTGCTGTTTCTGGACGAGAACATGGCAGGCTTGAACCCGGCTGAGACCGAAGAGGCCATCCAGCTGATCCGCAAGATCAACGAGTCCGGTGTCACTATCCTGCTCATCGAGCACATCATGAAGGCGGTCGTGAGCCTGTGCGAGAAGGTCATCGTCCTTCACCACGGCGAAAAGATCGCTGAGGGCACGCCCGAGCAGGTCATGAACGATCCTTACGTCATGGAGGTGTATCTGGGCACCAAAAAGGAGGGCGCAAGTGCTTAAAGTTGAAGGTCTGAACGCCGGTTACGGCTCTGTGAACATCCTGTGGGACATCGGCTTTGAGGTGAAGGATGGCGAGATCGTTTCCATCCTTGGCTCCAACGGTGCCGGTAAGACCACCATGGTGCGCACCATCACAGGTATGGTCAAGGCCAGCTCCGGCAAGGTGGAGTTCAACGGGGAGGACCTCTCCGGCAAAAGCTCCCGCGTTATTCTGGACAGCGGCATCGTGCAGGTGCCGGAAGGCCGTCAGCTCTTTACCGAGATGACCGTGCTGGAAAATCTGGAACTGGGTGCATTCAATAAGGAGACCAAGGCGCATTTTGCAGAAAATCTGGAAAAGTGCTATAACTGGTTCCCCAAACTGCGCGAGCGCGCAAAGCAGGCTGCCGGCACTCTGTCCGGCGGCGAGCAGCAGATGGTGGCCGTGGCCCGTGCGCTGATCGGTATGCCCAAGCTGCTGATCCTGGACGAGCCCAGTCTGGGCCTTGCCCCCAACATCGTGGACGACATTCTGGAAGTGGCCAAGACCATGGTGAAGAATGACGGCATCTCGGTGCTGCTGGTGGAGCAGGACATTACCAAGGCCCTTGCAGCGGCTGACCGCGGCTATGTCATCGAGAACGGCCGCGTGGCGCTGGAAGGAACCGCCGCCGAGCTCTCGGCAAACGAGCACGTCAAGAAGGCGTACCTCGGCATCTGATTTTGGAAACTGGATGTCCGGCGGGCACTACTTCACACGGTGCGGCGGGGCATCTCGGATTAACAAGCTGTTTTTTACAAACAGAATTGGAGGACAATTATGAAAAAGATCTCTCGTAGAAGCTTCCTGAAGGCATCTGCCGTTCTGGGCGGTGCAGCTGCTCTGACCGCTTGCGGCGGCTCTTCCGCTTCCACCAGCACTGCAGCATCTACCAGCACCGCAGCATCCGGCAGCACTGCAGTAGCCAGCGGTGACACCATCAAGATCGGTACCATCTATGCAATGTCCGGCGGCAACGCAGCCATCGGCGAGAACATCCTGCGCGGCATCGACTTCGCAGTGGACGAGATCAACAAGGCAGGCGGCGTGAACGGTCAGATGCTGGAAGTTGTCCGCGGCGACCATGCAGGCGACGCAGCCACCGGTAAGTCTGAGGCAGAGCGCCTGATCACTCAGGAAGGCGTCAATGTCATTATGGGCTGCCATATGTCCGTTGTTACCGAGGTCGTGGCTCAGGTCTGCCAGCAGTACGGCATCCCCATGATCACCGCTATCTCCACGCTGGACCGTCTGACCGACGAGGACCACAAGGACTACGATTACTTCTTCCGTCTGTGCCCGCTGAACTCCGTCTACGTGGAAGATATGCTGAAGTATCTGCAGGACTCCAAGGAGCAGACCGGCAACGAGATCAAGAAGGTCGCCATCTTCACCGATAAGGCTGCCATCGGTCAGGAGCTGATCCGCTGCGTCAACCTGTTCGCACCCGATTACGGTCTGGATGTTGTGGCCGAAGTGGACTACAGCTCCAACGCGACCGACCTGTCCTCTCAGATCCTGGCTCTGAAGCAGGCTGATCCCGATGCCATCCTGTGCGACTCCTATATCGGCGACGCTACCCTGTTCGTCCAGACCCTGAAGGAGCAGAACTACAAACCCAAGATGATCGTTGCCAAGGCAAACGGCTTCACCGATCCTTCCTTCATCCCGAACCTGGGCGCATCCGCAAACGGCGTGGCTTCTGTTGTCGAGTTCAACCCCGACCTGACCAACGGCGTGGAAATCAACGAGGACTTCAAGAAGGTCTACAATGTCAACATGAACGGCCACTCTGCTGAGTCCTACACCGTTGTGTGGCTGTTCAAGTCCGCCATCGAGAAGGCCGGCTCCACCGACGGTGCCGCTGTCCGCGACGCTCTGGCAGAGCTGTCCATCGACGGTGCATTCGAGGGCGGCCGCAAGATCGTTCTGCCCTACTCCAAGATCGAGTTCACTCCCGAGTACGAGATCGGCGGCGTAAAGCACTACCGTGACAACACCTACGCTTCTGTTGCAATCGCACAGGTGCAGGATCAGGAGTGGAAGACCGTCTGGCCCTTCGAGTTCGCTTCCTCCAAGATCCAGGAAGTCACTCTGGGCTGATAAAGTTACCCCAAAGAACACAGCAGGCGAGCCGTCCAATGGGCGGCTCGCCTTTTTGCGTCTTCAGTTGTTTTTGATGTAAGTAAAAATATCCTCCGGCACCGCTGCCAGTGCATCCGCACCGGCAGCGGTCAGTTCTGCGCGGCCCCGGAAGCCCCACAGCGCGCCCATGGCGGGCAGTCCGGCATTGTGTCCGGTGAGGATGTCCACATCGCTGTCGCCCACAAAAAGGGTGGCAGAGCGGTCTGCACCGATCTCGTCCATCAGCGCATACAGCCCGGCGGGGTTCGGTTTGGTGGGCACGCCGGGCCTGCTGCCGCGCACAGCGGCAAAGCGGCCTGTGCCGAAATAGTGGGCGATGATCTTGCCGCAGAGCGGGTCGGCCTTGTTGGAGAACACTGCGCACTGAACACCCTGTGCCCGCAGCTCGTCCAGCAGCTCCGGGATGCCGGGATAGGGGGCCGTCTTGTCCTCCTTGTGGGCATCGTACCGGGCAGTGAATTCAACCAGCGTGGCTGCCAGCTGCTCCGGCGTGCGGGCATTTTCCGGCGAGAAGCGCTCCACCAGCTTCGGGATGCCGTTGCCCACCATGTGCTTGAACTGTTCCACCGTAAAGGTGGGCCAGCCATGCTGTGCACACACCCAGTTGCCTGCATCGGCAAGGTCGTCGATGGTGTTCAGAAGGGTGCCGTCCAGATCGAATAATACAGTTTTTATCACAGAAAAAGACTCCTTACAGTTTCAGAAAAGCAAAAAAGGCAATTCGATGCACTTTACGCTGCGCACCCTGCACTTCACCCCGCCCGGAAAGGTGAGGGTGAGGTTCGTGCGGTGCACCGCCGCGGCCCATGGCGACTGCATGGCCGTCAGGGCCGGAACAGGGCAGAGCACGCAGATGTCGTGCAGATGGAAGCCGTGCTGCCAGCGCAGGGTCAGGCGGCCGTTTTGCAGCCAGATGCCCTCTTTGCGCCAGCCGTTGTACGCACCCACCAGCAGGGCGGCAAACATAGCAGTGACCACCAGAAGCGGCACCGTGAGGGCGGGCAGGGTGTAGCGGGATACCGCTGTCAGCAGCAGGCACAGCCCGCAGGGGATGCCGGCAGGCAGAAAAAACGCCGGGATGCTGCGGCCTGCGGTGTCCACCGGGGCTTTTGGCGGCAGGACAAAGCCGGGCAGAAGCTCCTGTAGAAAAGGGCCGTCCTCCCGCCAGACCAGCAACGGGATCTCCGGCTGGCAGCTGCCTGCTGTAACGAACACCGGGCAGCAGCCCAGCGCCCATGTGGCAGGCGAGCGGCGCAGGTCCGCATAGCTCAGATGTTCCAGCGCAAGGCGCATCTCGTACTGGCGCACAAAGCCGCCCCTGCTGCCAAGGTGGCTCTCGGTGCGCCACACGGTGTAATGGGCCGCATGGGCCGCACTGCGCACAAGGCTTGCGCAGAACAGCACACCGCCCAGCACCAGCAGCCATGCTGTGCCCATGGGCAGCCAGCGCGCCGCCCACGCCGCAATGCGGTTCAGGTGGGCAAAGGCCGCCGTCTGGGCATCCGGCGCATAGGGCCTGCTCTGTTTGATGGCCAGCGCCAGCAAAGCAAGGGTGGAAAGGCCGTTGGCACCCAGCACCGCAAAGGCCAGCTTTTCGCCGCCGCGCGGGGTGTGGGCCACAGCATCCCGGCGCGGCATCATGCGGTCAGCTAAAAACTGCGCGTCCTGCGCGCTCAAAAGCAAGGTCAGGGTGCGCTTCTGCCCGGCAGGATACAGCACCACCCGGCTGGCACCGGCCAGCCGGTAGAGCAGGGGCCGCTCGATGGTGAGCGCTGCCAGCTGGCTGGCTTTCAGGCAGCGGTCCAGCCGCACGCCCAGCCGCCAGCGCACCCGCAGGGTTCCCTGTGCATCCACCCGCCAGCGGCCTGCGTGCAGCACGGCGGCGCTCACAGCGGCAAGCACTGTCAGCAGCGCCGCGCCCTGCACCAGAGCCGTGCGCAGCGCCGCCCAGTTGCGGGCAAACAGCACCTGCAAAAGCGGCAGCAGATACAGCAGAATGGTCTTGCGCAGAAAATGCAGCACCGCAAACGGGTGGAAGCCGCGTTCGGTCATGGCGTTTCCTCCATCAGCACAGCGGCAAGAGCCTGCGCCTGCAGGGCATCCACGCCCGGCAGGAACAGCTGTACGCCCGGGCCCCGCACCACCAGCACGCTGCAACCGGCCAGCCACAGAAGCGGCGTGCGCAGGGTCCACACGCCAGTCACGGCCCGGCGGGGAAGCTGCCGTGTGATGGGAACGGCGATACCGGCCCGCACGGCAGTGTTCCGGGCGGTGAGCACTGCGGTAAAGCTGCAGGCTCTTGCCCACGCGGCGAACACAAGGCACACCCACAGGGCACAGAAAATACACCCGGCAAACAGGCTCTGCCAGAACACAAAAGGCGCGCAGAACACGCCGGGAACAGCGGCCCAGACGCACAGTACGGCCCGGCCCTTGGGCGGAATGATCAGCGCCGTGCGCAGCAGGTCACGTTCGGTCATTTGCCGGAAAGGCCCCATGCATCCATCAGCAGGTGCAGGGTGTCATCCTGCGTCAGGCAGAGGATGCGGTCCCACGGCAGTAAGGTGGTATTGCCGTGGGGGATGATGAACTCCGCATCGCGGGTGATGCACACCAGAATGACGTCGCCCGGCATAGGGATGTCCTTGACCGCCTGCCCTGCAAACTGGAAGTTCTCCGGCAGCAAAATTTCGTTCAGGCTGGCAGTGCCGCCGCCCAGCGAGAGCAGCTGGCGGATGGTATCCGTCTCGATCTCGCGCTCAAGGATGTGGCTCAGGTTGTCGGTGCCGCACACTACGGTGTCCACGCCTAAGGTGTGCAGCAGCTCGCGATTCTTGGGGTTGGAGGCCCGGGCCACAGTGCGGTTCACGCCAAACTCCCGCTTTGCGATCTGGCAGGCCACAAGGTTATTCTCGTCCGCACCGGTCACGGCCACAAAGGCATCGCAGCTGGCAACGTCGGCCGTGCGCATGGTGTCAAAGCTGATGGCATCGCCGCAGATCACCGGGATATCCAGCGAATCGGCCAGCGAACGGCACAACATTTCCTGCGGTTCAATGATGGTCACTTTGTGGCGGTGGGCCAGCAGGCTCTGGGCCAGATACATGCCCACCTTGCCGCCGCCTGCGATACAAACTTTCATATGCTTCCCTCACTTTTTACTTTGCCAGTGCGCGGAACACCGATTGCTCGGTGAGCACCGTGGGGCAGATGGTGTCGATCTCGTAAGCCTTGTGGTACAGCACCTGCAGGTGCGGGTCGGACACGCGGCAGATCACCTTCTCACGGCGGAAGATGCTTTTTGCGATCTGTGCCGCCATCAGATTTACCGAGTCGTCCTCGCTCACAGCGGCCACGGCATCGCAGCTGTCAATGCCGCCCTGCCGCAGGGTATCCGGGTCGGTGGGGTCGCCCACCAGAGCCGTGCCGCCAAAGCTGTAGTCGTCAAAGGCATCCAGACGCTTGAGCTGTTCGGGATCCTTTTCGATCAGCGAGATATCATGGCCGATGCGTTCCAGATCGCGGATGAGGGAAGCACCCACCTGGTCGCAGCCGATCACCAGAATATTCATATGGATTCACCTCGTTGTAGAATAGTTCAACAAAAATACCAAGAGTGCTTAAACTCTGTTTTGATTTGCGGATAAAATAGAAGGAAAAGGGTCTTTGCATCAGTATAACACATTTCCCGGCGCAGTAACAGCCTGCAGGGCAAAAGTGGCGGCGGGCGTAAAAATTTTCGCATTCTGCGTGCGTGCAGAGACATAGTATGGTATACTGGAAGAAAATAAGCTGCTGTGCCTTTGTGCACAAGGAGGGGTACTTACGTTTTTTGAGATCATCAAAGCCATCCTGATGGGCATTGTGGAGGGCATTACCGAGTGGCTTCCCATTTCGTCCACCGGTCATATGATCCTGCTGGAGCAGATCATCAAATTCAACGCAAGCGAAGAGTTCATGTCCATGTTCCGTGTGGTCATCCAGCTGGGTGCCATCATGGCCGTGGTGGTGCTGTTCTGGGGCAAGCTGTGGCCCTTTGGCATGAAGCAGGGCAGGGTCATTTCCAAGCCCAGTGTGTGGAACCTGTGGTTCAAGGTGGTAGCGGCCACGATCCCGGTGCTCATCATCAGCCCGCTGGACGACTGGATGGAAGCTCACTTCTACAATTACATCACGGTTGCCGCGATGCTCATTCTGTACGGTGCGCTGTTCTTTGTTGTGGAGAACCGCCGCGCTGCGCCGCACGTGAGCCGGCTGGAGCAGATCACCTACCGCGATGCCATTATCATTGGCCTGTGGCAGTGTCTGGCCATCATTCCGGGCACCTCCCGCTCCGGTGCCACCATCGTGGGCGGCCTGCTGCTGGGCCTGTCCCGCGCCTGTGTGGCGGAGTTCACCTTCTATCTGGCCATCCCGGTCATGGCGGGTGCATCCCTGCTCAAGGTGGTCAAGTTCGTTGTCGGCGGTTCTGTGATGACCGGCACCGAGGTGGCTGTGCTGGCAGTGGGCTGTGTGGTGGCCTTTGGCATGAGCCTTGCCGCCATCCGCTTCCTGATGGATTACGTCAAGCGCCACGATTTCAAGTTCTTTGGTGCCTACCGCATCGTGCTGGGCATCATCGTGCTGGCAGTGGCGGCTGCGACGGCAATCTTCTGATTTTAAGCGGAAGAATTATTTTTATAATTTACAACCCCGGAAAATCTGCGGATTTTCCGGGGTCGTTTTTTCACGGGAAGGGTCGTGAAGGCAAGCGGCATTTGTTTTTTTACGGTGCTGTGAGCGGCAAAAAATTTCGATGCAGCCAAGGCGGGTGCGCCCTCTGCGGCAGCGCTGACGCGATGCCATTGTCTGCCAAAGGGCACAGGACTTTGCCAGATTTAAAGATGCCGTTTTTACGGAGTGCGAGGGCTTTCCGCGCTGGATGGACTGGCACCCGGAAGCGAGGACGTGGAGGGCGTGCCCGCCGCCCTTTACGACAGCACTTTTTCTTTGCAAAAAGATGTGCTATACTACAAAACAAGAGAGTATGCGGCAGCGTGCCGCGCAAACAAAATGGAGGAACCTGCTATGGAAGCATCCAAGGTCTATTATACAGATTTCCGCTGTCCCGTGGGCACCAGCCTGCTGGACAAGCTGCGCCGCGTGTGCATTGCTGCCGGCATCAAGGACATTGATATGGACGGAAAGTTCGTTGCCATCAAGATGCACTTTGGCGAGCTGGGCAATCTGGCATTCCTGCGCCCCAACTACGCCAAGGTGGTGGCCGACCTGTGCAAGGAGCAGGGCGGTCTGCCGTTTCTGACCGACTGCAACACCCTGTATCCGGGCAGCCGCAAGAACGCACTGGAGCACCTCACCTGCGCCCAGCTGAACGGTTTCTGGCCCATGACCACCGGCTGTCAGGTCATCATTGCGGACGGCCTGCGCGGCACCGATGAAGCAGAGGTGCCGGTGCCGAACGGCGAATACTGCAAGACGGCAAAGATCGGCCGCGCCATCATGGACGCAGATATCTTTATCAGCCTGACCCATTTCAAGGGCCACGAAGCCACCGGCTTCGGCGGTGCCCTCAAGAACATCGGCATGGGCTGCGGCTCCCGTGCAGGCAAGATGATACAGCACGCCGCCGGACACCCGGAGGTGCAGCAGAGCCTGTGCCGCGGCTGCCACCGCTGCGCGAAGGAGTGCGGCTCCGATGCCATCACCTACGATGCAAACAACAAGGCTGTCATTGACCAGACCAAGTGCAAGGGCTGCGGCCGCTGCATCGGTGCCTGCAACTTTGACGCTATCTATTCCCAGTGCGACAGCGCCAATGAGATGCTGGACCGCAAAATGGCCGAGTATGCGGCTGCCGTATGCGCAGGCCGTCCCTGCTTCCACATTTCTCTGGTGCAGGACATCAGCCCCAACTGCGACTGCCACGGCGAGAACGATGCACCTATCCTGCCGGATATCGGCATCTTTGCATCCTTTGATCCGGTGGCGCTGGATCAGGCCTGCGCCGATGCCTGCCTGAATGCACAGCCGCTGCCGAACAGCCAGCTGGGCCAGAACCTTGCAAAGCCCGGCTGGAACTGCCACCACGACAACTTCAAGGATTCCAACCCCAATATCGAGTGGAAGGCCACGCTGGAGCAGGCCGAGAAGATCGGCATGGGCACCCGCCAGTATGTGCTGAAGAAGGTATAAAAATCAGAAACAGAAGGAATGCTGCACATGGTCAGCATCCTCGCCCTCTCCGTCACCTACGGTGCCACCTCTCCCAAAGGGAGAGGCCTTGGCAAAGAGATGGACTTTGCGTGGACTGCCAAGGGCTCCCACTTTGAGGAAAGACGTCCCCCGACCGGGGGAAGATGTCGCGCAGCGACAAAAGGGGGAATCTGGCGAACGAATGTGAGCCTGAGAGGGCGAGCCCGCTAAAGAAAAAAGCATCTGCAACAAAATCGCTGATTCTGAAATTCAGAAGCGATGGTTGCAGATGCTTTTTTCTTTTATTAAGCCTCGCCGTTTGTCTCCGGCACGCAGTCGTCCAGCACGGTCTGCAGGGCCTGCCAGTTCTTCAGGGTGCAGCCGGGCAGGGTGTCCGGGTCAAGGCCGGCATCCTCAATGCGGCCAGCCATGCTGTCCTTGTCGCTCAAAAGGCTCAGCGCGTCCGGCTCGATCATCGTCCAGGCCTCGGCAAAGCTTTCCTGCTCATCAGCGTCCAGCGTGTCGTACCAGCTGTAGAAAGCTTCCTGCACGGCTTCCGGGGTGCGGGAGGCAAGGCGGGCGTTTTCTGCCCACTGCAGCAGGGATGCCGCTGCGATCACCGATTTGAGCGAGCAGCCGGAAACACCCGGCCCCCAGCCCAGACAAGGCTCAAAGGCGGCAGCGGTGCCGGTGATGGAGAAGATGGAGTTCTCGTCAAAATCGCCGGGGTTCAGGCCAGAGGTGTCGGCCCGGGTGGTGGAATCGGGCAGGTCCTCGCCGGAAGCAGCGGAGCTTGCAGAACTGCTGGCAGAGCCTGGCGCTTCGGAACTGCTGGCGGTTGAGCCGCCGCAGCCTGCCAGAATGCTGCAGGCCAGCGCTGCGCAGAGCAGCAGCGAGAGGATGCGGGTATATCTCAATTTCATAGTAATGTCCTCCTTGAGCGGTGCCGCAGCCGGGCCGCAGCACTTCAAAACGATACACCCTAAGTATACGTTCTGCCGCGGCGGTTGTCAATCGGACAGCGCAGAACGAATTTCAAGCGGGAAATATGCACCCTGCACAAAGAAGGGATGTATTTTTGGGAACTTTGCATTCTTGACATTTTTTGCAAAAATCGGTTGACTACAAGTATAGTGTCTGCCCACGTCAGCCGGAAAGGAGGGAAACGCCCATGAAGCACCGCATCACAGCCGCATTGGAGCGGTTCTCCCGCGCAATGCTGGCACCGTTGAGCTATCTTTCGGCGGCGGGCCTGCTGCTGGTGGTGGGCGCACTGCTCACCAGTGCGCCGCTGGCCGGGGTGCTGCCCTTTCTGCGGTGGGAGCCGGTGCAGCTGGCGGGCAGGATCATTTACAAATGCCTCACGGCGGTCATTTCAAATCTGAGCGTGCTGTTCTGCACCGGTCTTGCGGCGGCGCTGGCAAAGCGGGAAAAGCATCAGGCGGCGTTCATCGCCCTGATGAGCTATCTTGTCTACCTGACAGCGGGCAATGTAACGCTGACCGAGTTGGGCCTGCTGGCGCAGCCGGATGCGCTTACCGGCCTGTACAGCGCAGGCCAGACCATGGTGCTGGGCATCCAGACTGTGGATACCGGCGTGTTCGGCGGCATTCTGCTGGGCCTGCTCACCGCCTTTGTGTATGACCGCACCTGCGAAAAAGCCCACCGCGGCATTCTGGGCGGTGTGTTCTCCGGTGTGCGGTGGTCCTTTGCCTGCATGGCGGCACTGGCGGCGGTGCTGGGCTTTGGGGCCTGCTTTGTCTGGCCGCCTGTCCAGAAGGCCATTGCGGCCGTCACCGGCTTCATTGCCGCTTCCGGCAATATCGGGTTGTTTTTGTACGGCTTTCTGGAACGGCTGCTCATCCCTACAGGGCTGCATCATCTGGTGTATATGCCGTTCCAGTTCTCGCAGCTGGGCGGTCAGCTCACGGTGGGCAGCATCACCTATACCGGTGCCTATGTGGTCACGATGACCGAATATAACCTCGGCCTGCCGTTTTCGGATGGCATCGTGTGGATGTACACCGGCTTTACCAAGACCTTCGGCTACTTTGGCATTGCGGCGGCATTCATCTTCTGTGCCCGGCGGGGCAGCCGCAAAAAGACTGCTCTTCAGCTGCTGCCGCTGGCCTTTACGGCATCGCTGGCTTCCATTACGGAGCCGCTGGATTTTCTGTTCTGCTTCTCGGCACCGGTTTTGTGGCTGGCGCACGCAGCCATCTCCGGCATCTTCATCGTGCTGCTGCACCTGTGCGGAGTCACGGCGTTTACCTCGAACCTTCTGGGGTCGCTTGTGATGAACCTTTCCGCTGGTGCGGCCCGCACGAACTACCCGGTGCTGTATCTGCTGGGCCTTGCCCAGATCGCGGTGTATTTTGTGGTGTTCACTGTGCTCATCAAGGCGCTGGACCTGCCCACACCGGGCCGCCGCCCGGAAGAGCCGTCCCGGCCGGAAAAGGCCCTGCCGCTGGACGAGCAGGGAGTAGAAAAGCTCATTGCAGCCTTTGGCGGGCGGGAGAACATCCGCACGGTGGACAACTGCTTTACCCGCCTGCGTGTCACGGTGAACGACCCGGCCTTCGTCAAGGAGCAGGCCCTGAAAGCCCTGCCCTGCAGCGGTGTGGTGCAAAGCGGCTGCGATGTGCAGATCGTGTACGGCATCCGCGCGCCGGAGGTGCGGCAGGCGGTGGAGCGGCGGCTTGGCCGGGTGGTCTGTTGACCTTTGGCGAACGGGCAACTATAATAGGGAAAAAGCGGCTTCCCGCGCAGAGCGTATTCGCGTGGATCAAGTTTCATGCCTTTTGTAAAAAACATTACCGCCGGGTACGTTCTCTTTTGCGTGCCAAAAGAGAACCAGAAAAGCACTCGCTACTTTCGAGGCGCGGGAGGCACGAACTAGGGGCTGCTCGCCCCTAGTAACCCCAAAGCAGTTGGGCTCCATACAAAAAATCCAAGTCGCTCCGCTAGAGGATTTTTTGTGTTCCACCGATTTATAGTCGCTGCGCGACGGCGATAAGCCGACAGCAGCAACATGCCGTTTGCCTTTACGACCTTTCCCGTGAAAAAGTAACTCCGAAACGACCGCAGTCGTTTCGGAGTTGCAAATTTAAAAATAATATTTCCGCTGATATTGCCAAAGCGAACGCGTCGGCAATTTTAAATCGTCCGGCGGTTGAAAGGATACACATGCAAGAACAAGCAGTTTTTACGCAAAAAACAGAGCCTGTGCCGCCAACCGGCCGCTTTGCACCCAGCCCCAGCGGGCGGCTGCATCTGGGCAATCTGGCCTGCAGCCTGCTGGCGTGGCTCAGCGCCAGAAGCCGTGGTGGACGCATCGTGCTGCGCATTGAGGATCTGGATGCCGAGCGCTGCCCGCGCATCTATGCCGACCTGCTGGAACAGGATCTGGACTGGCTGGGCCTTGCGTGGGACGAGGGCGGCAGCACCGGCGGGCCGAACGGCCCCTATTACCAGAGTGAGTGCGCGGAGATCTACACCGCAAGCTACAAAAAGCTGGAAGAGCGCGGCCTTGTGTACCCGTGTTTTTGCTCCCGCGCCCAGCTGCACGCGGCCAGCGCGCCCCATACCTCGGACGGCAACGTGGTCTATCCGGGCACCTGCCGCGGCCTGACCGCTGCCGAAATTGAGGAAAAACGCAAAAAGAAGGCCCCTGCCTACCGTCTGATGGTGCCGGACGAGGACATCACATTTGTGGATGGCTGCATGGGCCTGCACACCGAAAATCTTTTGCACGACTGCGGTGACTTCTACCTGCGCCGGGCGGATGGCGTGTTCGCCTATCAGTTGGCCGTGGTGGTGGACGATGCCCGCATGGGCGTTACCGAAGTGGTGCGTGGTGCAGACCTGCTTTCGTCCACGGCACGGCAGCTGTATTTGTACCGCCTGCTGGGCCTGCAGGCACCGGGGTTTGCCCACTGCCCACTGCTGCTGGCCCCGGATGGGCGGCGGCTCTCCAAGCGCGACGGCGACCAGAGTCTGGAAAACCTGCGGGAAAAGTATACCGCGCAGGAGATCGTGGGCAAGCTTGCCTACGCCTACGGCCTGCAGCCGGAGCCTGCGCCCCGTACACCGGAAAGCCTGATCAAGGACTTTTCCTGGGCAAAGGTGCCAAAGCAGGATGTCTGCCTGCCGGAGGATCTGTTCTGAACAAAAAAGAAATGCGCTGCCTCCGATGACAGCGCATTTCTTTTTTATAGAGATTCAGATGCGGCGCATCTGCGGCAGATCGTTGGTGTCCATCATACGGCTGAACGCGGTATCCAGTGCCAGCGCCAGCAAAGCGCCCAGCGCTGCATCGATGCAGCTGTGCTGCTTGAGCAGCATGGTGGAGCATACAATGGAGATGCACAGCACATCAGCGGCCGGGCGCATCCAGCGGAACCGGGGCTGCTCAAAGATGCGGCAGCGGTGATAGGCCAGCATCAGCGTGACCGAGTTGAACACATGGATGGACGGGCAGACATTGATGGGTGTGTCGGTGCTGTACAGGAACCGCACCGCACGGGCGAAGATGTCTGTGCCCGGCACATAGCAGGGGCGCAGATTCAGCCCGGTGGGCAGGATCACGTAGCAGGCCAGCGCAATGGTCATACCGCTGAACAGCGGCATACACAGCCGCCAGAAGTCCTCCCGGGGTGCCTTCCACAGAAGGAAGAACAGGGTGAACGGGATCCACGGAAACCATGCAAAATAGGGGATGGCCGCATATTTGCAGAAGGGAATCAGATCGTCCAGCCGGCAGTGCACGAGGATGTGCGGCATATGGATCTGGGTGTTCAGGAAATTGAATGCGGAAAGATAAAGTATGAGATACAGCGCCATGAAGCAAATCGGATGGCGCGAAAACCAACTGCGTTTCATTGAAAAAGCCTCCTTTTTGCAGAAGTGAAAGCTCTTAGCACTGTGAAATTATACGCCGGGAATGTGACAAAAACAAGAACGAAAGCAGACAACATTGCTGAAAAACAAATAAATTATTTGTGCGTATTGCGTAAAAAAGAGCCTGCCTTCGCGGCAGGCTCTTATAAAATGCAGAGGAAAGATTCAGATGACCTGCTGTTCCAGCCACTTGCCGCGCAGGAAGCGTACAAAGAAGCACAGGGAGCGGAACGCCCAGTCCAGATACATGCCCATCCAGATGGCCAGCAGGCCGCCGTGGAAGGCCAGCACACACAGGTAGCAGAAGCCCACCCGGAAGGCCCACATGGACACGATGCTCACGGTCATGGTAAAGCGGGCATCGCCTGCCGCACGCAGGATGTTGGGCATGGTAAAGCTGGAAGGCCAGATGAACAGCGAAACGATGTTGAACCACACCATCACTTCCAGCGCCATGGCGTAGGCCTCCGGCGAGAGGTTGAACAGGCTCAGCGCAAACCTGTTGGCAAACAGAAAGGCCGAAAGGTTCATGAACCATGCGCCGCAGTAGGCAAACAGCATCAGGCGGCGGGAGTAATACACGGCCTGATCTTTTTCGCCTGCGCCAAGGCACTGGCCCACCACGGTCAGCGCAGCCATGCCCACGGCGTTGGCCGGGATGTTCAAAAAGGTGGTGGTGGTGTTTGCCACGGCGTTGGCCGCAATGGCGGCGGTGCCCAGAGTGGAGGTCAGGCTGGAAACGGACAGCTTGCCGATCTGGAACATGCCGTTTTCAATACCGGCCGGGATGCCCACCCGCAGGATCTGCTGGATGAGCCGTGCCTTCGGGGCAAGGGCCTGCAGGCCGTCCACCCGCAGCGGGCAGGCGGGCCGCTGCAGCAGGTACAGCACAGCCACGCAGGCAATGGCGCGGGACACAAGGCTGGCCAGTGCGGCACCCATCACGCCCATTTTGAAGCCGTAGATCAGCACGGCGTTGCCGCCAATGTTCACCACATTCATTACAAGGCTGGACATCATGCTGATCTTGCTGTTGCCCTGCGCCCGGAACAGGGCCGCACCGGCGTTGTACAGGCCGATGAAGGGGTAGCTCAGGGCCGAGAGCAGGAAGTAGGTCTCGGCATAGCGCATCACGTCCACGTCGATGGAGCCGAAGATGCCGCGCAGGATGGCATGGCGGCCCGCCACCACAACGGCGGCCACCAGCAGGCTGAAGCTGGACAGGATGAACAGGATCTGCGCCGCTGCATTCTTGGCATCCTTTGGCTCCTGCCGGCCAATGTACTGGCTGGTGACCACCGCGCCGCCGGTGGCAAGGGCGCTCATGATCTGGATCATCAGGGTGTTGAAGCTGTCCACAAGGCTCACGCCGGAAACAGCGGCTTCCCCCACCGAGGAGACCATCAGCGTGTCGGCCAGACCGATGGTCACGCTGAGCGCCTGCTCTGCGATCAGTGGCAGCAGCAGGGCAATGAGCTGCTGCCGGGTGAACAGCGGCGGCTTATGGAACGCGGGCGTTTTGGTTGCTGTCATAGGTTCCTCCGTGACGGTGACAAGATACACTTGGATACATGACCTATATCATACAGCAGAACGCGCAGAATTACAAGAGATGGGCCGAAATCTCCCGTCAGGAAAATTCCTGACTGGGGGTCAGGCTGGTGCCGTAATATACGATATAATCATACGGGACGGTCGGCCCGAACACTGTTTTGTCTGGGTACTTCCTCAACATGTCCGCTTTCAGGTCGGCCGGGGTCTCGGGCACACCGGCGCAGAGCGTATCGGAGCACACGGCATTCCAGAGGCCAGCAGAGAACGAGGTGCAGTTGTAAATGGCCGACCAGTGGTCTGCGTTGGCCAATGCCTGATTTACAGTGTCTAGCTGGCTCTGGTCCAGTGAGACCTGAATGCCGTAAAGATTCTGATAGTAAGAAGCGTTCAGGTAATATTTGTAGTAGCCCTCCAGATTGTACCAGATGCCGGAATGCTCGCAGCGGTTGCCGCGGGTGCTTACGGTGATGGACGTATCCGGCGCAATGAGCAGTCCGCCCACATTGATATCCTGCTCCGAGACATTGGTGATGGTGAGGAAGCTGTGTCCGCTGGTGTTGAGGGGAACATCGCCGTGGTCATCGGCGCGGGCAAAAAGCCGCAGCACCGCAACGGCTCCCTCGGCAGGGGCATCACCGTAGGCCTGCGCAGGGGACTTGTGGTCTGCCTGCGCAAAGTGGTACGGCCCGCCAAAGTTGGTGGTAAAGCCAACGACATTGCGCATCAGGTCGGCAGAACCGGTGACATCTGTTACCACCTTATCCTCCTTTGCGGCGGGCTGTGCGGCCTTGGGTTCCTGTGCGTAGGCGGGCAGGGCGCACAGGCAGGCCAGCAGCACGCAGCAGGAGAGGATGCCGAAAAACTGTTTTTTCATAGATGCCTCCATTTGTGTTTTTTTCAGGTAAAGCTTACCGTTTTTTGCAGGGTCTGTCAAGGACTGCGGCAGGCGGAAAAGCCGCGCCGCAGCGTGTTTGTTCCACTTTACCCGTGCAGGCAATTGTGCTAAAATAAACCTGAGGTGCACCGCGCTTTGCAGGAGCGGGGAGTGCACTGTGGTAAATGAGATAAGAAATAAAAGGTAAATCAGAACCCAAAGGGGGAACAATATGCCAAAAGCAGCCCATAAGGTGGTCGTGATCGGCCACCGCAACCCGGATACCGACTCCATCTGCTCGGCCATTGCCTATGCAGAGCTGAAAAATAAGACCAGTGATCTGGTCTGTGAGCCCCGCCGTGCAGGCAAAATGAATCAGGAGACCGAGTTCGTGCTCAAAAAGTTCGGGGTAAAGCCCCCGCGCATGTGCACGGACGTGAACCCGAAGATCCGCGATGTGGACTACCGCGAGATGCCCGGCATCCCCGGCTCCACCAGCCTGCGCAAGGCGTGGGAGATCATGCGCGACCAGCAGATCGACACCCTGCCGGTCACCAGCCCGGACAACGAGCTGGAGGGCGTGATCACGGTCAAGGACATTGCCACCGCCAACATGGACGTGTTCGATACCGGCATCCTTGCCAAGAGCCGCACCAGCTTCCGGAACATTCTGGAAACGCTGGACGGCACCATGGCGGTGGGCAGCGCGGATGATATCTGCACCACCGGCCACATCCGCATCGGCACCGCTACGCCTGAAATGCTGGAAAGCACGGTGGAAAAAGGGGACATCGTGATCCTGACCAACCGCTACGAGAGCCAGCTGTGCGCCATCGAGAAGGAAGCGTCCCTGCTCATCCTGTGCAACAACGCCAAGGTGGGCCGCACCATCCAGCGCATTGCCGAGGAGACCGGCGTTGCCATCATGACCACCCCGGTGGATACCTATGCTGCCGGTAAGCTCATCAGCCAGTGTGCGCCCATCTCCTATTATATGACCCGCAGCGACATCATGAAGTTCACCCTCGTCACGCCGGTGGCCGATGTTACCCGCGTGATGGCCAAGGTGCGCCACCGCTATTTCCCCATCCTCGACGAGGACGGCAAATACTGCGGCATGGTCAGCCGCCGCAACATCATCAATCTGCGCAAGCGCCGCATCATTCTGGTGGACCACAACGAAGCCACACAGGCCGTGGAGGGTTTCGACCAGGCCGAGATCCTTGAGATCATCGACCACCACCGCATCGGCAGTCTGGAAACCAGCGGCCCGGTGTACTTCCGCAACCAGCCGGTGGGCTGCACCGCCACCATCGTCACCCAGATGTACGACGAAAACGGCGTGGAGATCCTGCCCCAGACGGCCGGTCTGCTGCTGGCGGCTATCCTGTCGGATACCCTGATGTTCCGCAGCCCCACCTGCACCCCCGTGGATGAAGCCAGCGCCCGCCGCCTTGCCAAAATTGCAGGGGTGGACATCAACGAGTTTGCTAATGAGATGTTTGAAGCAGGCGAAAAGCTGGACGGCAAGACCGCCGAGGAGGTGTTTCTGCAGGACTTCAAGGTGTTCATGTGCGGTGATATCCGCTTTGGCGTGGCACAGGGCAGCTACATGACCCGCAAAAACCTGCTTGCTGCCGAAGCACTGCTGCAGCCCTATCTGGAAGAAGCCCGCAACAAGCAGAACGTGGAGGATATCTACATGCTGCTCACCGACGTGCCCAAGGAGGAGAGCGTGGTCATCAGCGATGGCCGCTATGCTTCCGAGGTGCTCTCGGACGGCTTTGAGACTCAGCCTGCCGAGGACGGCAGCTTTACCCTGCCCGGTGTGGTGAGCCGCAAAAAGCAGTTCATCCCGGCGCTGATGACCGCCTATCAGGAGCTGTAAACGGCTTGCGCCCTCTCCGTCATTGCTTGCGCAATGCCACCTCTCCCAAAGTGAGAGGCCTTGGCAGTCCATGCAAAGTCTCCGGTTTCGCCAGAGGATCTCCCTTTGGGAGAGCTGGACGCGAAGCGGCCTGAGAGGGCGAGCACGCTAAAAAGGATGTGTGCCAATGTTCGATTTTTTGACCAGAAAGGCAAAGGATGCCACGCCGCCCGCCCTGCCGGAAGGCACTGTGCGCCGCCGCTATTCCATCGAAGGGCAGGTGCAGGGGGTGGGCTTCCGCTACCGCGCCCGCTATGCGGCCCAGACGCTGGAACTGACCGGCTGGGTGGAGAACGAGGATGACGGCAGCGTAACGCTGGAAGTGCAGGGCGACCCGGAAAAGTTCCTGCGGCTGTTCGCCATGATCCAGAAAAGCGATTATATCCAGATTACCGGCATCCGCCAGAAGGATCTGCCGCCCGACCCATGGGAGCGGGGCTTCTCGGTAAAAGGGTATTGATTTGAACTGCAAACAAAAAAGCTGACGCGAAAGCGTCAGCTTTTTTGCTCTTTCTAAATTTATCAGCCTGCTGTTTTCAGCGGGGAATTGTCTGTCCAGATGGTGCCGTCCAGCAGCCGGGTCACAGCCAGAGTGCCGTTTGCGGAAACGCGGGCCGGGTCCAGCGCGTAGAAATCGCTCTCCTTCAGGTTCGCGGGGTCTGCATCCGCACGGATGCCCACCACGCAGACCCAGTGGCCATAGGCGGCGCTGGTGGCGATGTGCGGGTAATTGACCTCGTTCCAGCCGGAACTGGTCAGGTGGTATTCATAGCTGGAGGTGCGGTTCGTGTGCTTTTTTACACCGCTCACCGCGGTGTTTTTCAGATGCACGATCACCGGCTTCCCGGCGGAAAGCTCGGTGTAAAGCTTCTGCAGGCACTCGGACAGGCTGCCGGAATAACCGTAGTAGCCGCCCGCAGACCAGACCGCACCGTTTGACCACATGCCGCTGCCGGAGGAAACTTTTCCATCCAGAATGGTGCGTGCATAGCGCAAGGCGTACCAGCTGCATTTGCCGGAGGTCTGGTTGCCGATGGAAAGGATCTGGCTGGTGCTGAAGTCCAGCATCCGGATGCCGTGCGTTTCCTGCAGGGCAGCTGCGTGTGCGTGGGGAACGGCCAGAGCCAGCACAAGGCACAGCGCCAGAACTGCCGCCGCCAGCCGCTGTGCCGCGCGGGCGGGACAGTGTTGCATATTAAGCCACATCCTTTGTTTTTTCTACGACCTTATTTTACCATGCAAAAATGGTAGAATTGTGTAAAATCGTAATTTTTTGAAAGGATTCTGAAGGATGGATCGGAACACAACATCTGTCCAAACCGGGAAGGACTGTGCCCCGGAAAAGAACAGCATGGAGCTTCCGGCCGGAAGAAGATTTTCCGGCACGGTAAAGAACCTTTGCGAAATAAGGACGGTGTATCTCAATACTGCAACAAAAATCCGATGTTTCGTTGATTTTGAACGAAAATGTTTCGGAAACTTTATGCATCTTCTCGATTGACAAAACCAACTGATGTCGGATACAATAAGGCCAGAACGACACCCGTTCTGTAGTGCGAAAAAACAGCACTGAAATGAGACAAATCAACAAAATCTTGAAACGACAGGAGGCGCTTAACGATGAAAAAGCTGAAGAAATTTGCTGCCCTGCTTCTGGTGGGTGTGATGGCTCTGGCCCTGCTGACGGCCTGCGGCGGTGGCGGTCAAACCGAAGAGCAGAAAGTGCTGGCCAAAATCAGTCAGGAGAAGGGCGTCCAGGCGACCAATGACGCAGAGCTCCGCGCAGTGGCTGAAGGGCACTTGAACGAGGATCGCAAGGATCTTGATGCGAATTTCAAGATTGCTGGCTACTTGACAGCGTTCAATTTCCATTCGGAAAAGGTGGGAAATGACCGGGTCATTACCATCACCGCCCGGTATGATTATAAGGATACTCTTCTGAACGCTGTGCTGAAGAAAATCTCGGAGTACGTTGACACGAATAATGGTGTCACGGTGAACCAGAACGGCGACTGGTCGAATATAGGCGTTGTGGTCCAGAGCAACAACGAGCAGAGCTACATTGGTATTTCCATCCGCCTCAAGGGCAAAAAGTAAAAAATTCCTCACCCTTTCTCCCCGGAGAGCTTTCCTTCCCCCGGAAAGCCCTCCGGGGCTTTTTTGCGTTTGGGGACAATTGCCAAAAAGAACGGCGGAATTTGGGCGATATGTCTGTTGACATGCGGGGGGGGGTATTGCTAAAATAAATTCAGACGGGTAAAGCGATTTGGGGTCGCCCAAACCGTCAGAATTTGAAAACAGGAGGAACATTACAATGAAAATGTTCAAGCGTTTCGCAGCCGCCCTTCTGGCCGGCGTGATGGTTCTGGCAATGCTCACCGCGTGCGGCGGTGGCGCTGGTTCTGGTACATCCACGATTGGCGAGGAATTTGAAAACAAATACATCGCAGCGATTAACACTCTCCGTGGCGAGAATGCAGAAAAACTGGAAAATGATACCGACCTGCGTAACAAGGCTCTGGCCCAGTTGGCGAAAATCAACGAGGATGGCACGATTGCGGTTACTGATGCAAGCACTACTACTGCAACGCCCAATGCTGATGGAAAATCTGTAACAGTTTTAATGATTAACGTAGGAACGGAGGGCAAACCCGATAAGGGTGTGTGTCAGGCAAAAGAAATCACCGCCGATTCCTTGGGTGAAATTACCACAGAGGGTGCAGGTGAAGATGCTGCAGAAACTATGCGGGCACTTAAGAAAATCGGTATTGCCACTAAAGTAATCAATGGCAAAACCTACGCAGCAATAGCAATTGAAATTGTCACGTCTGTGCCGAATAACGCTTAATTCGCAAAATTGAAGAATTGACTTGCCCCGAGGAGCACCCCGCTCCCCGGGGCTTTTTGTATCCAACGAACTGACGTATTGGCTCAAAAATGATTGGAAACGATAGGTAGTCTGTACATTGACGCGGGGGAGGGGAAAACTGTAAAATATACATAGGCCCTCCGGGCATTTGGGACGCGGAAAAGGCCTGTAATTCATTTTATGATGGAGAGACCTAATATGAAAAAGATGAAACGTCTTGTGGCCGTCCTTCTGGTCGGCATCATGGCGCTGGCAATGCTCACTGCTTGCGGCGTTACTCCCAGCGCACCTTCAATGCGCGATACTGCGCTGGAAAGGGATGTTGCCAAGTGGACTGTGGAATGGGGCAAGAACCAAAACCCGACACTGACCGTTGATTCGGAATTGACAGAGATCAGCAATAAGTGCCTGCCTACTGCTGTCAAGGCGGTGGATGCTAGGCTTACTTCTCCGATTGATCCGAACGCTTACAATGACGCAGTGAAAAAGCGGGAGATGTTTTTTGCTGAAGCAAAGAAGGGCAAAAAGGCTGCGCTGGTGCCCGTGGACTTTCCGAGCGGAACAGAAGTCACCAAGGATACTCTGGCCCATGCCTATGCCGCTTTGAAAATGGATGTTCAGAGTAACTTGGAACAGGCTGGCGTTAAGAATCCGACCAAGTTCGGCGTTACCGTTACCAAGCAGAAGGAATACACTCTGGTCCTCTTCGTGGTCAGCGAATAAGCGTACCTTCTCAAAACTTGCATCCCTGCCCCGCAGAGCACCCCGCTCCCCGGGGCTTTTGTTGTGTTTAGGAGCAAACTCCCCCAGTCGTCTGCAGCGTGCCAGATTCCCCCTTTTGTCGCTGCGCGACATTTTCCCCCGGCCGGGGGAAATCGTCCCTCAAAGAGGGAGCCTTTCGCCTTCCGGTCAGATGCAATAAACCTCCCCCTTTCGGGGGAGGTGGCATCGCGCAGCGATGACGGAGAGGGTTGCCTCCCTCACTGAGGAAGGTGGCAAACCCGCAGGGTTTGACGGAAGGAGTTCGTCCCGCCTCTCCCAGCGGCAATTCTGAATGGTTTCTCTGTCAAACCGTGTCGTTTTGTGGTACAATAAAAACGTATTCTGATGTGAACAGGAAAGGACGTTTCCATGCAGCTGTTTGAACTGGTGTCCCCGCGGCTGTTCCGCCCGCTGGCGGGGCCGAACCGGGCTTTTTATGCGGAATTGCTGCTTCTGCTCTGGGAGGAGTGCCGCCACACGGCGGATTACAGCATTTCCCGCGCGGAGGCCGTCTGGCGTGCCGAGGATTACTTTGCCGCACTGGCAAAGCCCCTTGCGCTGGATGCCGACGGTGCGGGCGATGAGGACGAGCAGCCCACCCGCGACCCCCACACGCTGGCCGTGGGCTTTTTGCTGCGGCTGCGCCGCACCGGCTGGCTGGAAGAGCAGCCCGGCAGCTACGAGGGGGAAGCGTCCCTTGCCTTTGTGCCGGAGGTAACGCCGCTGCTGGAAGCGCTGGAAGAGATCCTGAATCCCCGCGTGGTCACCTACACCGGCAAGCTGTACAAGGCATGGCAGCTGCTGGGCAGCATCGGGCAGGAAAAAAGCCCCTATGAGAACGTTCTGCGGGAGGTGGACGCAGACCTTGACGCGCTGAACCGCTCTCTCCGGGCGCTCAATGCCTCCATCGGCCACTATATCGACCGGCTCACCCGCAACCGCACCCCGCAGGAGGTGCTGGAACTGTTCGACCAGTACGAGGAAAAGGTGGTGGCGGCGGCCTACCACCGCTTCAAGACCAGCGACAACCTGTTCAACTACCGCGCCTATCTGGAAGAAGAGCTGGACGACTGCGAGGAGAACTACCTGCCGCAGCTGGCCTTTGATTATGCCCGGGTGGAGCGCTGCGCCCCGAACGAAGCGACACCTGCCGTGCGTGCACTCATCCAGAAGCAGCGGGACGCGCTGGAAGAGATGAGCCTGCTCATGCGCGAGATCGATGCAAGCCACATCCGCTACCGCAAGCGGGCTGTGCAGCGGGCACAGTTCCTGCTGCTGAGCGACCGTTCTTCGCAGGGCAGCGTCACCGCCCTGCTGCGCCGCTACGCCGAGGACATCCGCACCCCGGAGCAGCTGTTTGAGCCGGACGACGGCCCGGTGGCAAAGCGGCTGCATCTGTACCCGGCGGCGGTGTTCGGGGAGAAATTTCTGTACCCGCCCGCTGCCCAGCGCACCGCAGAGCCGCTGGCCCCGGTGCGCACCGAAGGATTCGATCCGGAACAGCTCAAAAAAGAGCAGCAATTGCTGCTGGATTACGCCCGCCTTGCCGTCACCGAGGAGAACGTGGCCCTGCTGGTCCGGCAGGCCCTTGCCGCCCGTCCGCAAGTGAACGCGTCGGCGCTGGCAGAGGAATACCCGAACGATTTTGCCCGCATCATCGGCCTGCACACCTACTCGCAGTCGCCGCACCGGGATTATGACATTCAGCTCACCGGCAATTGGGTGGAGCGCGGCGGTTTCCGCTTTGAGGACTTTGTCCTCACCCGCCGCAGGGAGGAAGAAAATGGCAACCATTAACATGCTGGAAGAAACCGCAAATTACCTGCTGAACCACTGCTTCGTGCTGGGCGGCGTGGAGGATCAGCGGGCAAAATATCTTTATGTGCAGGACCATCTGGACGAGGTCCGCGCTGTGTTCGCCCCGCTGGGCTATTCTGTATTGCTGTACCCGGCACCCCTGCAGGCGGCGGCTTTGGTCAACGGCCACGAGGGCAGTCAGGCCCGGCTGCTGAAATACGAGAGCATCCTGCTTTTGGTATTGCGGCTTTTGTACCTGCAAAAGCGCGAGAGCCTTGCGGCCAATGCCGACGAGGTGCTGGTGACGGTGGAAGAGGTGCAGACCGAGCTGCAGAAGATGAATCTGCCCCGCCGTCTGGACCAGAAAACGCTGGAAAACCTCATGCGCACCCTGCGCCGGTACAATCTGGCGCGGCCTGTGGGGCGGCTTTCCGGGCTGGACAGCCGCATTGAAGTATTTCCCACCGTGCTGCTGGCCCTGCCGGATGCCGACCTTGCGGATGCCGCCGCCGAGAGCGGGCGCACCCGCACAGAGCTTGGCCTTTATGAACGACCGGAAGAAGCAGGGGAGGGTGAAGAATGATCGAACTCAAACGGCTGAAGCTTATCAACTGGCACAACTTTGAAAATGTCACCTTCGACTGCGCACGGCTCACCTATATGATCGGTGTGAACGCCGTGGGCAAGACCACCATTCTGGATGCCATCCGCTACTGCCTGACCACCAACCGCAATTTCAATGCGCTGGGCAATAAAAAGAGCGGCCGCACCCTGCAGGGTTCGGTGCACGCAAAGCAGCGCGGCGAGAACGCCTACCGCCGCCCGGGCCATACCGTGGCCTACATCGGGGCGGAGTTCTGGGACAGCGTCAAGCGCACCCCCTTCGTCATCGCGGTGCGGGTGGAGTCCGAAGGCCCCATGCAGGAGCTGCACCCCGGCGATCAGACATGGTATCTCTCGGAGGACGGCTGCACGCTGGAACAGCTGCCCTTCATCGACCCCAAGACCGGTGCACCCAGCGCAAAGGAGGACTTCAAGCCCGCAACGGGCCGTCTCTCCTACACCCGCAG
This sequence comes from Faecalibacterium sp. AF10-46, assembly GCF_003604105.1. NCBI lineage: Bacteria > Bacillati > Bacillota > Clostridia > Eubacteriales > Oscillospiraceae > Faecalibacterium > Faecalibacterium sp. AF10-46. The sequence continues at coordinate 111,704 of NZ_QVGY01000010.1, forward strand.
CCCCAGCGAAGCGCGGGACCGCATCTGCCGTGCGCTGGGCATCGGGCGCGCCTCCAGCCCCTTGGGCAAAAAGTTCAACGAGGTGTTCCAGATGGGCACCAGCATGGACGAGATCCCCAACTTCCGGGAGTTTTTGTACCAGTACATCCTGCCCCAGCCGGAGCTGGATCTGGACGCTTTGCAGGGCGACCGGCTGGAACTGGAAAATCTGCACGCCGTGCTGGCCGAGGCACAGACCCGCGCCGACGCGCTGGAAGAGATCGTGGATTTTGGCCGCGAAGCTGCCGAAAAGCAGACCCAGACCCTTGTGAACCGGGGCGCGGCGCTGCTGGCCCGCGCCGCTGCCGACGGCAGCGAACAGACCGTCTGGCAGGAGCATCTGGATGCGGGCCGCCGCCAGCTGGAACAGCTGAGCGCCCGCTATGCCGAGGCCAAAAATGCCGAAGCGGAAGCCCGCCGGGCCTATCTTTCCGCCCACGGTGCCGCCAGCGCCAGCGGCGAGGGCCGGGCATTGGATGCCCTGACCGAGGAGCTTTCCCGCCGCAAAACGGCGCTGGATACCGCCGCACGCAAAGCCGAAAAGGCAGAAAGTGCCCTTGCCCGCACCCAGAGCCTGCTGGCTGTGCTGCGCCGCAGCGGCTTTGCTGCCGGCATCAAGGCCGAAGAGCTGACGGCGGACACTCTGCCGCAGCTCACCGCATGGCTCTCCGCGCAGGAAAAACCGCTGGAGGAAGCCTATTTTGCTGCCCGCCAGAACACTGCTGCTTTGCAGAAGGAGCAGGCCGGCAAGCGCGCCGAGCTGGATGCGGTGTCCGGCGGCAAGTGGGTCTACCCCCACGGCGATGCCGCCACCCGGGTGCGGGATGCCGTGAATGCGGAACTCAAGAGCCGGGGCATGCAGCCGGATGCGAAAATTTTCTGTGAACTGTTGAACGTGGAGGACGAAAGCTGGCAGGACTGCGTGGAAGCCTGCCTTGGGGACCGCCGCTTTGATATCCTTGTGCCGCCCGCCCACTACGAAGCCGCCAAAAGCGCCTTTGTGGCTCTGAAGGACAAGGTCGGGCCCATCAGCCTGCTGGACACCCCGGGCATCCGCAAGGCCAACCGCCGCGCCGACAAGTACGGCCCGGACAGCCTTGCCGCGCAGGTGAGCAGCGAAAACCCGCTGGCTGCACAGTATGCCCAGACCATTCTGGGCCGCATCGTCTGCTGCGACACCCCCGATACGCTGGAACAGCATCCCGACAGCGCCACCCGCGACCTTCTGCGCCACCACCCCTTCCGGCTGGAACGGCTGCGCACTCCCCAGCGGTACATCGGTCTGGATGCCCGCCGCGCCCGCGCCGGGGCGCTGGCGGCCGAACTGGAAGCTCTGGGGGAAAGCGCCCGTGCTGCCGCCCAGACAGAACAGAACCTGAAAGCCGCCTATAACCAGTACCAGACCCTGCTGCGGGGCACGGCACTGGACGAGCTGGCTGCGCTGTGGGACGCCCGTGCCGCCCTGACTGCTGCACAGAATGCTGTGACCGAACAGGAAGCAAAGCTCACCGAGTGCCGCGAGAACCCGCTGCTGCAGCAGCTTTACAAGGAGGAAGAAGCCCGCGAAGCCGCGTGGGAGACTGCCCGCGCCGCCGTGGAGCAGGCGGGCGGCGACATCCGCGTGTGCCAAAAGCAGATCGCTTCCTGCGAAGCAGAGCAGAAAAAGGCAGGGGAAACGGCCCAGCAGAGCGCCGATGCTGCCCGGAGCTTCTTTGCGGCGCACCCGCTGGTGGAGCCGCTGGCCCGCGCACGGATGCTGGCGCTGGCCCCGGCAGATAAGCCCCGCGCCGCCGCACAGGCTGCGGAAAAGGCGCAGGCCAAGCTGGACGATGCGCTGGCCGTCTATCTGACCGGCACGCTGGAACCGGCCCAGAAGGCCTACAACGAGCACTATGTGTGCGATTATCCGCTGGGCCTTGCGGGGCTGGACCAGTACCGCGCCCAGCACGAGAGCCTTGTGCGCATCGATCTGGAACGCTACGCCGCCCGTCTGGAGCAGGCCCAGCGGGACTGCAAGGACCGCTTCCGCAAGGATATCCTGTTCCGCATGAAGGACGATATCTTCAACGCTCGGCGGCAGTTCCGGGAGCTGAACAAGGTGATGGAACAGCTGACCTACGGCGAGGAGGTCTACCGCTTTGAGCTGGAGCCCAGCCGTGACCCGCAGCTGGCGGCCTTCTATCAGGTCATCGTGGACAAGGGCAACCAGCAGATGACCGAGGGCGACTCGCTGGACAACCTTGCCGCCACCGCCGATCCTGCTTATGAGCGTCAGGTGGACGAGCTGATGGAAAAGATCATGGCGGACGTGGACGAGAACACCCGCGCCCGGCAGGAGGGCCGCACCGGCGGCGTGACCCTGTCGGACTATGTGGACTACCGCACCTATCTGGACTATGATATCAAGGTGACGAACCGAGTCACCGGCCAGCAGGCATACCTGTCCCGGGTCAGCCGCGACTCCTCCGGCGGCGAGAATCAGGCCCCCTTCTATGTGGCCATCTGCGCCAGTCTGCTGCAGATCTACGAAAAGAGCGAGAACAGCATCCGCCTTGTGCTGCTGGACGAAGCCTTCAGCAAGATGACCAGCGACCGCATCCGCCCCATGATGGAGCTGTTCCGCCGCCTGCAGCTGCAGGTGCTGCTCATCTCCACCGTGGAAAAGAGTACCGCCATCCAGCCCTACTGCGACATCACCTACTCCATCGTCCGCCACGGCGACACCAACGCCATAGCGCCCTTTGTCCGCCTTGCGGCGGAATGATGTGCGCATTGTATGCGCAATGATGTCTGCCTGCGGGGCATGATAGAATGTGCGATAGCACACATCATTTTGCGCAGCAACCTCATTTCTGCGCAGCAGAACATCATAAAAAAAGAAGCACGCATCTGCGTGCTTCTTTTTTATTGCTACCGCAGTGGCAGCACATCTTCATCCTCGTTGATCTCTTCCATCATCCCATCCGCAAAGTACCAGCCTTTGCCGTACAGCGCCTCGCTGCCGTCGGCGCACAGGATATACGAGCCGTCCGGCAAAGCGAGAAAATGCCGCTTTTTGCTGTCGGCAAGGGCGATGTCCTCCACCTTCTGTCCGTCCAGCACATGATCCCGGATGAACTGGTAGTGGGGCAGGATGCGGGTCTCGGTCAGGCCAAGGCCGTTCATCCAGCGGGAGTAGTGCGGGTCGGCGGCTTCGCCCGGTTCCTCGGGCGCGGCGTACACGATGTGGGCGGCGTTCATGCTGCCGGCACTCACGCCCAGCACGATGCCGTGGTAGTTGTGGAACAGCCCCGGCAGGCCCAGCTGAGCAAAAAAGTGGTTCTGGGTGGGCACGTGCCCGCCGCACAGCATCACAAAGCCGCTTTGGGGCAGAAGAGAACCGATCTCCTCGGCATTGCGGGCATCGCAGGGGATGAGCGCCGTCAGGGGCAGGTGGGCGTTCGCAAAACTCTGAGCAAACACCCGGCACATCTCGTCGTTCTGCTCGTAGGCATAGGGGTCTGCCGCAATGGCAAGGCCCAGCACGGCGTGATCCGGCCAGACGGCCCGCAGGTTCGCCACAAAGTGGTTGCGCGTGTCCAGCACCGGAATATCCGGCCCCGGCTCAAAGGGGCAGCCGCTGGGGCTGCTGGTCAAAAACAATGTCATAATGATTCCTCATAAAAAGTGAATAAAGGCTGTGTCCATTTTAACACGATTTTGCTGCCAGCGGCAGAGCCAGAATCACCAAAAAAATCCCCCGCTTTTCGCCGTTTCGCAGAAAGCAGGGGATCTTATCATGCCTTTCGGTAATGGAATACCTTGTCCTTGGTGAGGAGCATGGCAGCGCTCACGGCCAGAGCCGCCAGCTCGGCGGCGGTGACGGCCAGCCAGATGCCGTCGATGCCCAGCAGCAGCGGCAGCAGGAGAATGGCGATCACCTGAAACGCCAGCGTGCGCAAAAAAGAGATCAACGCGCTGGTCACGCCGTCGCCCAGCGCCGTGAAGAAGGAGGACGCATACACGTTGAAGCCCATGATGAGGAAGCTCAGCGCATACAGCCGGAAGGCCCGGCTGGTCAGGGCCAGCAACTCCGCATCGTAGCCCACGAAAATGCGCGCTACACAGGGGATGATGAACATGGAAGCCAGCGTCAGGGTCACAGCCACCACGGCGATGAGCCGCAGGCTTTTCCGGTAGAGGTTGTGCACCTCGGTGTGGTTGCGGGCACCGTAGTGGAAGCTGACGATGGGTGCACTGCCCACGGCATAGCCCACGAACACCGCCACGAACAGGAAGGCCGCGTACATGATGACGCCGTAGGCGGCCACGCCGTTCTCACCGGCCAGACGCAGCAGCTGGTAGTTGTACAGGATGTTCACCAGCGACATGGACAGGTTGGTCATCAGCTCGGAGGAGCCGTTGATGCAGGCGTCCAGCAGCACCTTGCTGTACAGCTGCGTTTTGCGCAGGTGCAGGCGGCTGGTATTCTTGTGGTCGAGGAAGTAGAACACCGGCAGTACGCCGCCCACCAGCTGGCTGATAAAGGTGGCAATGGCCGCGCCCTCCACGCCCCAGCCCCAGATCCCCACCATCAGCACATCCAGCACCATGTTGGTGCAGCCCGCGCCCACGGTGAACCAGAAGCCGAGGTGCGGCTTTTCGGCGGTGACGAAAAAGCTCTGGAACATATTCTGCAGCGCAAAGGTGGGCAGGGACACCATCAGGATGCGTCCATAGCGCACCGCGTAGTCCAAAAGCTCTCCCTTTGCACCCAGCAGCACGGCAATGGGCCGCAGGAACACAATACCCAGCACGGCCAGCACACTGACCGAGACCAGAGCCGCCAGCAGGAACAGGGTGAAATAGCGGTCGGCCTTTTTCTGGTCGCCCTCGCCCAGCGTGATGCCCACGATGGCGCTGCCGCCGGTGCCCAGCATAAAGCCGATGGTGCCCAGCAGCATGGGCAGCGGCATGATGAGGTTGACCGCCGCAAAGGCCGTCTTGCCCACAAAGTTGGAGACACACAGGCCGTCCACGATGCCGTAGATGGAGGTGAACAGCATGGTGCCGATGCAGGGCAGCACGAACCGCAAAAGGCGGGAATAGGTAAAATGATCGGAAAGCTGGATCCGCTGCTTGGACATGGCGTCCTCCTTTCTGCACAAGGTGCAAAAAACGGGCCGGATAAATGTCCGTGAGTGCACGCCCGGCCTCGATCTGCTTCGTCACTACGGCAACGAAACCTCCGGCGGGGCGCTGTCTGCACGGCATCTTATCCGGCCCGTTTCAAATTACGTTGAAAACGGTCCTCCGATGAACCGAAAAAGAGCATATCAGAATTTATTTTTGTTGTCAAGGCAGAAAAATCAAAAAAATCGGCATTCGAGGGTCAAAATTCATAAACTGTCTCTTTTCAACGTTTCTCAAACCTGTTAGAATGATAAAAGTTTTTTTATGGATCCGGAAAGGAGAACTCCTGTTTTGATGAAACGTTTTTATACCGCCATCGTGCGCCGCCGCAGGCTGGTGCTGGCGGTGTTTGCACTGGCGGCTGTGCTGAGCGTGTTCGCTGTGCGTCAGGTAAAGGTGGATTACGATATCAACGACTACCTGCCGCCGGAATCCCCCTCCACCACCGCCATCGAGGTGATGAACGGTGCTTTCACCGGCGGCATCCCCAACATGCGGGTTATGGTGCGGGATGTCACGGTGCCGCAGGCGCTGGAGTACAAGGAAAAGCTTGCCGCCATCGATGGAGTGTCCTCCGTTGTATGGCTGGACGACAGTTTGGATGTGACGGTGCCTTTGCAGATGCAGGACACCGCCACGGTGGAGAGCTATTATAAGGATGGCTGCGCCCTGTTCACCGTGACGGTGGAGGACGAGAAGCGTCTGGAAGCCGTGGCTGCCGTGCGGGATCTGATCGGGGAGGGCAACGCGCTGGAGGGCGCGGCAGTGTCCACTGCCGTTGCCACCAACTCCACCGTGACCGAGGTGGCAAAGATCGCCGCCATCGCGGTGGTGTATGTGCTGTTCATCCTGATCCTGACCACCGATTCCTGGGCGGAGCCGCTGCTGGTGCTGACGGGCCTTGGCGCGGCCATCCTGCTCAACAACGGCACGAACCTCATCTTCGGCACCATCTCGTTTGTGACGAATGCGGCGGGCAGCATCCTGCAGCTGGCGGTTTCGCTGGACTACTCGGTGTTTCTGATCCACCGCTTTGCGGAGTGCCGGGCTGAAAACCCGGATGCCAGCCCGGAGGAGTGCATGGTGGATGCCCTGTGCAGATCCACCGGCTCCATTCTGTCCAGCGGCCTGACCACCGTCATCGGCTTTCTGGCACTGGTGCTCATGCAGTTCCAGATCGGCCCGGATCTGGGCCTTGCGCTGGCAAAGGGCGTGGTGCTGAGCCTTGTCACCGTGTTCACCTTCATGCCCGCGCTCACGCTGGCAGCGTATCAGTGGATGGATAAGACCTGCCACAGGCCCCTGCTGCCCAGCTTTGACAAGTTTGGCCGCTTTGTGGCCCGCATCATGCTGCCCATGGCGCTGGTGCTGGTCATTCTGATGGTGCCCAGCTATCTGGCCTCCAACTCGAACCAGTATTACTACGGTGCCGCCCACATGTTTGGCGAGAACACCCGTCTGGGTGCGGACACCGCCGCCATTGAAGAGACCTTTGGCCGCAGCGACACCTACGTTGTACTGGTGCCGGAGGGCGATACCGCCACGCAGCAAAAGCTTTCGGATGCACTGCACGCCATCCCGGAGGTGACCGGCATCCTTTCCTATGTGGACAACGCAGGCGCGTCCATTCCGCCGGAGTTCGTGCCCGGGGATACGCTGGGGCTGTTGGTCTCCGGCGGCTACACCCGCATGGTGCTTACGGTAGATGCCGACACCGAGGGCGATGGGGCCTTTGCGCTGGTGGAGCGGGTGCGCGCCACGGTGCAGCAATATTACCCGGACAATTATTATCTGGCCGGTCAGGGCGTGAGCACCTATGACCTGATGGACACCATCACGGCCGACATGGTCAAGGTGAACCTGCTGGCCATCGGCGCAGTGTTCCTGATCCTGCTCCTCATGAAGCGCCAGCTGCTTTTGCCCATCATTCTGGTGCTCAGCATCGAGACCGCCATCTGGATCAATCTGGCCATCCCGTACTTCCGGGGCCAGTACGTGTTCTACATTGCCTACCTCATCATCAGCTCGGTGCAGCTGGGCGCTACGGTGGATTACGCCATCCTCTTCTCCGACCGCTATCAGGAGTTCCGCGAGACGCTGGGCCGCAAAGAAGCCGTTGCGGCCACGGTGTCCGCCGTGACCACCTCGGTCAGCACCACTGGCAGCGCCATGGCGGTGGTGGGCTTCCTGATGGGAGCCATTTCCTCGAACCAGCTGCTGGGCCAGCTGGGCAATTTCCTGGGCGTGGGCAGTCTGGTGTCGCTGGCCATCGTGCTTTCGGCACTGCCGGGCTTTTTGTATCTGGCCGACCCGCTCATTATAAAAAAGAAAAAACAGCCGAAGGAGGCTTGACCAAGATGAAACATCGATTTGTGCGCCGGGTGTCGGCGCTGGCACTGGCGGGCTGCCTGCTGGCGGGCAGCAGTCTGCCGGCCTTTGCAGCAGCCTCCGCTGCCAAGGAAGAGGTCATTTATGCAAATCTTACGGCCTCCGGTGCTGTGACCGGCGTGTACGCCGTGAACAGCTTTTCCGTGCAGGCGGGGGACACCGTTGCGGACCACGGCAGCTACACTGCCGTGCGCAACATGACCACGAGCGATGCCGTGAAGCAGAGCGGCGATACGGTCACGGTGCATGTGACCGAGGGCGGCAAACTCTATTATGAGGGCACCATGGATGCCGCCACGGCCCTGCCGTGGGTGGTAAAGCTGACCTATACGCTGGACGGGGCAGAGATCAGCCCCGACGAGCTGGGCGGCAAAAGCGGTGCTCTTTCCATCCGGCTGCAGGTGAGCCGCAACCCGGACTGCACCGGCAGCTTTTTTGACGACTACGCGCTGCAGGTGACCATGAGTCTGGACACCGGCCTTGCCCGGAACATCAGCGCGCCGGGCGCTACGGTAGCGAATGTGGGCAGCAAAAAGCAGCTTTCCTACATCCTGCTGCCGGGCGCGGACAGCGACGTGACCGTCACCGCCGATGTGACGAATTTTGCCATGGACGCCGTTTCCCTGAACGGCGTGCGGCTGAACCTGAACCTCGACCTCGGGGATATGGACCTGACGGGGATGCTGGAACAGCTGCAGAGCGGTTCCGTTCAGCTGGACGATGGTGCCAACGCGCTGGCAGACGGCATTGCGCAGGTGCAGGCGGGCATCGACACCCTGAACGGCAATTCCGGTGCCTTGACCGGCGGCTCAGCCCGGGTGCGTGGGGCCCTCACCCAGATGCAGACCGCGCTGAACGGCATCTCGGCCTCCACCGACGAGCTGAACACCCTGCTGGATGCCTCCACCCAGATCCGGGACGGCATTGCCCGGCTGGATGAGGGCGCGGCACAGCTGGAGCAGCAGGTGAGCTTTGAAGCCTACAAGGCCATCCTGAAAGAGAACGGCCTTGACCTTGACGTGGTAAAGGATGGCAATGCCAAGGCCATCCAGCAGCTGCAGGGAATGGTGTGGATGATGCCGCAGCTCAAGGATGTGATCCTGCTTTTGCAGGGGTCTACGGCCAACATCGATGCCATGCAGACCTATCTCGACACCGTGAACGGCGGCATTGCCCAGCTGCACGAGGGCAGCAGCACCCTGAACGGCAGCTACGGCGAGTTTGATGCCGGGGTGCGTCAGCTGGCCGGTGTGCTTACTGGGATGCTGGGCAATCTCTCGGTGCTCACCGACGGCGTGAACCAGCTTGCCGCCCAGTACGTCCAGCTGGACGACGGCCTGAACGCCTACACCGACGGTGTAGCCCAGCTGAAGGCGGGCGTTGTGCAGCTGGCGGAGGGTGCATCGCAGCTGACCGGCGGCACCGGCGAGCTGCGCAGCAGCGTTTCCGGCATCGACATGGGTGCCCAGCTGGACAGCCTGCTGAACAGTCTTTCCGGCGGCGGGGAGGTGCAGAGCTTCACCTCGGCAGAGAACACCGAGGTGGGCGCGGTGCAGTTTGCGCTGCAGACCACTGCCATCACAGCCCCGGCCCCGGCTGCCCAGCCGGAACCGGCAGCTGTGACCCTGACCTTTTGGCAGAAGCTGCTCAAGCTGTTTGGGCTGTATAAAGGCTGATTTTTATGATACGGGGGATGCTTCCCGCGCAGAGAGTGGTCGCGTGTTTAAAGTTTGATGCCTTTTGCAAAATGCATCGCCGCCGGGTATGTTCTCTTTTGCGTGCCAAAAGAGAACCAGAAAAGCACCCGCTACTTTCGAGGCGCGGGGGGCACGAACTAGGGGCTGCACGCCCCTAGTAACCCCAAAGAAGATGGGCTCCATACAAAAAATCCAAGTCGCTTCGCTAAAGGTTTTTTTGTGTTACGCCGATTTCAAGGCCCCTCAGCCGCTGCTGCGGCAGCTCCCCGCAGGGGAGCTGGCGCGCTCGTAAGCTTTGTACTCGAGCCAGTAACTTTGCCGCTATGCCAAGGCCTCTCCCTTTGGGAGAGGTGGCAGTGAGTGTAACGAACTGACGGAGAGGGCTAGCCTGCTTTCTCCCGCGCTGCCGTTTGCCGTCCAGTTCTCTCCCGTGAAAAGCGAAAGCCGGAAAATCCGCAGATTTTCCGGCTTTCTTTCTATAAAAATAATCGTTCCGCTAAAGATGCCCAGAGCGAAGCGGAGGGCATTTTAAATCGTCTGCTTCCCGCTGATATCATTCAAAATGGTATTCCACCAGTTCGCAGTTCCTGATACCCGCAGCTGCGTATTCCTCGTTGGTCATATCGTAGAAATAGGACTGCACCACCCGGGCGATGCCGTTGTGGGCCACCAGAAGATAGGTCTTGTCGGTGTCAGCCTTCAGCTCGTCCAGCAGGTTATAGATGCGCTGGGCCAGCTGCATCATACTCTCGCCGCCGTCGTAGCGGTCGGCGAAGTGGGTCTTGGAAACGCGGAACTCGCCGCCGTTGCGGGGCGTGCCCTCGTATTTGCCAAAGCACTGCTCCCGCAGGCGCGGCTCACACCGGGCGGGCAGGCCGGTGGCCTCGGCAATGGCCATGGCGGTGTCGGCGGCGCGGGACAGGGGAGAGTACAGGATCTCATCGATGTGCACCCCGCTGGCTTTGACGGCTTCGCCCAGCTTCCGGGCCTGCTGGCGGCCCCGCTCGGTGAGGGGGCTGTCGGTCATGCCGCAGATCTTGTTTTCAACGTTCCAGACGGTCTCTCCGTGGCGGGTGAAATAAAGCGTATGCATGGGTGGCTCCTTACTGGTCGTATCCCGCCTCGATCTCGCGGATGCGGGTGTAGAAAAAGTCGTTGGCAGGGGTGGGCATCCCGTACTTCTTGGCCCGCTGGCGCACCACACCGGCAAACTCCTCCACCTCGGTGGGGCGCTTTGCCAGCACATCCTGCCGCATGCTGGGCATGCCCTCGGGGTTAAAGGTGGGCATCATGGCATCGATGAACTGCACATCGTTGTCCGGTGGCAGGGGCACGCCCTCAAGGTTCGCCAGCCGGATGACCTCCTGCATGGCCGCGCGCATCATGTCCTGTGCTTCGCCGGGCTGGCGCAGGCCTCCGTAGGGCTGGTCAAAGGCGGCTGCGGCCTGATTCAGGCCGTCATTCACCATCAGCTTGTTCCACTGTTTGTAAAGGATATCCTCACAGGGCTCGCACGCAATGCCGCACTCGTCCAGATAGTCGGCCACGGCCTGCACACGGTCGGTCATCTCGCCGCTGCGCTCACCGAACTGGATCTTGCCCGCCTGATTGAACACCAGCGTGCGCCCGGTGCGGGTGGCATCCATGCCGATGGCAACGCTCCACAGGGTGTGGCCGGGATAGGCTGTGTCAATGTGCTCCTCGCTGGTGATGCCGTTCAGCACGCTGAGGATGATGGTGTCCGGGCCAATGAACTTTGCAATGTCCTGAATGGCCTGTTCCAGCACCGTGGCCTTGACGGCCACCAGAAGCAGGTCTACCGGTTTGCCCTCGGCGGGGGTGACGTAACGGAAGCTGCACGCTTCGCCGTTGCAGATGACCGGCTCGGCAGAGTAGCGGGCAATGCGGTCCTTGTCGGCGATGACCTGCACGCCGGGCATTTTGCGGCCGAACAGGATGCCCAGTGCGCCCAGACCGATCAGGGCCGAAGTTTCGATCTTTTTCATGTGTTCCTCCTGTGTTTATGCCTTTTTCAGCGTTCCGTCTGCGGTCAGGACGACCATGCTGCCCTCGTCGATGCCTAGGCGGGTGAGCTCTTTGTCCGGGTAGGGCAGGGTGCGCCGGGCCCCGGCGGGATCAGCCAGCGTGACATCGCACAGCACCGGCTGACCGGCGGGCAGCTCCTCGCAGCCGTACAGCTGTTCGTCAATGCGCAGAACGCGGCAGGTAGTCTCCATAGCAGCTAAACTCCTTTTTGTAAATACAGCATTTTTATTATAAAGCTCTGCGCGGGGCGCGTCAACCGCATTTGGCTTGACAGCCGGCCGCCCGGCTTGATAAAATAGGAATGATTTTTGGAACAGGGGGCAGTCACATGAATATTACGGAACTGCGTTATCTGGTGGCCATCCGCAAGTGGGGCTCCGTGAGCGCGGCGGCAAAGCAGCTGTATGCGGCCCAGCCCAATGTGAGCAAGGCGCTCAAGAATCTGGAAGAGGAATACGGCATCCGCATCTTTGAACGCTCGTCCACCGGCATGATCCCCACCGAACAGGGACGGCATTTTATCCGGCAGGCAGAGCGGGTGCTGGACGAGGTGGACCGGCTGGATCTGGATGCCCGCAGCCGGCAGAGCAGCTGTGCGGAGCTGCGGGTGGTGCTGCCCCACGCCACCTACGCTTCCTACGCGACGGTGGATTTTTTGCAGCAGATGGCAGACAGCCAGCAGCTGCGGGTGCATATCCGGGAATCCGGCACCATGGAAGCACTGGACCATGTACTGCGGCGGGGCTATCATCTGGCCCTGCTGCGCTACGCGGAGGAGGATGAGGATTATTACCGCCGCTACTGCGACCGTCACGGCCTGCACCGGGAGCCGGTGATGGAGTTTGAATACCGGCTGCTGACCAACCGCGAAGGCCCGCTGGCAAAGTGCGAAGTGACCGACATCACCCAGCTGAACAGCTATATGGAAGTCCTGCACGGTGATTTCCAGCTGCCCGGCGGTGAGGACAGCGGCCTGCGCTGGCATACGAACCCGAACCGCCGCATCCATGTGTATGAGCGGTGCAGCCAGTTTTCCATCCTGCAGAACCTGCCCAATGCCTATATGTGGGCTTCGCCCATGCCAAAGCGGGCGCTGGAACAATACCATCTGGTGCTCAGGAAATGCCCGGCCCAGCGCCAGCGCATGAAGGATGTTCTGGTCTATCCGGACAGGGGGACCCTGCGCCCGGAGGAGCAGACCTTTGTGCAGTTGCTGCACAAGCAGGCGGCGCTGACCGTGAAATGACCGCCGAAACCGGTTAAGAACTGGCAAAACATCGGAATGCGGAAAAACCGAAAAGCAAAGGAATTTGGCCGACAGCCGCAGCGCTTTATGCGCTGCGGCTGTCTTTTTGCTGATAAATCGAGCAAAAAAGAGACGAAACATCGGCTAAAAAACTTTGCGGCTATATGGCCTTTGATATGCCCCCATACCAGAAGCATATTATCACTTTTATGAAAAATATGTTAACATAGACCCAGAAAGCTGGCCGGGATGAATGGAAAATATGGAAAATGCTTCCATGATTCCGGCACAAAGAAAAAGGAGGTTTCTGGTATGATCAGTTTCTTACTCTGTCTGGCGATCCTGATCGTGGGCTACTTTGTCTATGGTAAGATCGTGGACAACACCTTCGGCCCGGACGACCGCGAAACGCCTGCTGTGCGCATCAATGACGGTGTGGACTACGTTGTGATGCCCCAGTGGAAGCTGTTCCTCGTTCAGCTGCTGAACATCGCCGGCCTTGGCCCCATTTTTGGTGCCATGCAGGGCGCATTGTGGGGCCCGGTGGTCTTTTTGTGGATCACCTTCGGCACCATCTTTGCGGGCGGTGTGCACGACTACTTCTCCGGCATGATGAGCGAGCGCAACGACGGCGCTTCCATCGCCGAGATCACCGGCAAGTACTTAGGCCCTGTGATGCAGAACGTCATGCGCGTGTTCTCTGTTGTGCTGCTCATCATGGTGGGCACCGTGTTCGCGGTGGGCCCCGCCGGCCTGATCGTGGAGCTGTGCAGTCAGAGCGGCGCTTCCGGCGTGCTCACCTCGCTGCTGTTCTGGCTCATCATCATTCTGGTGTACTACTTTATTGCAACCTTTATCTCCATTGATGCCGTCATTGGCAAGATCTACCCCATCTTCGGCATCTGCCTGATCATCATGGCCATCGGCGTCATCTTCGGCATCTTCACCAATCCTGCCTACACCATCCCGGAGATCTGGAATCACTTCGGCAGCATGCATCCGTCGGGAACCCCCATCTGGAGCTTCATGTTCATCACGGTGGCCTGCGGTGCTATCTCCGGTTTCCACTCCACCCAGTCGCCTCTGATGGCCCGCTGCATGAAGAGTGAAAAGCAGGGCCACTTCGTGTTCTACGGCGCAATGGTCTGCGAGGGCGTTATCGCTCTGATCTGGGCCGCTGCTGGCTGCAGCCTGTACGAGGTGACCGGCGGCCTGAACACCGGTCTGGCCGAAGCACTGGCCATGGGCCAGTCCAAGGCTATTTATGATGTCTGCTCCAAGACCATGGGCGGCGTGGGCATCGCACTGGCAATGGTCGGCGTTGTGGTGTGCCCCATCACCTCCGGCGATACCGCATTCCGTTCCGCCCGTCTGACTCTGGCCGACTGGTTCAAGATCGATCAGGACAGCTACGCAAACCGCCTGAAGCTCTGTGTCCCTGTGCTGGGCGTTGGTGCTTTCCTTGGCATCGGCAACGCGCTGGGCTTCATCAACTACACGGTCATCTGGCGCTACTTCAGCTGGACCAACCAGACGCTGGCCATGATCGTTCTGTGGGCTGCATCCATGTACCTGTTCAAGGAGAAGAAGAACTACTGGATCACCGCTGTGCCCGCTACCTTCATGAGCGCGGTCTCTTCCACCTACTTCATTCTGGCTCCCGAATGTCTGGGCGGCCTGCTGAACGCCAAGACCGCAGAAGGCGCAACCATCTACAACACCGCCGTTGCATACCCCATCGGCATCATCTTTGCCATTGCAATGCTGGCAGTCTTCCTCCACGCAACGAAGAAGGCAGCCCAGAAGGCATGACACGATATATACAAAGATATATACAAATAATCTGTTGAATAAGGCATCCTCCGCTGAAATGGCTCGGCGGAGGATGCCTTGTATTTTGCGGCGTTTCAGGCAGAGAAATCACGATTTGCGGAGAAAATTGAAAACGATTGAGCAACTTGCACAAAAGCGGACCAGAAAGTTTGGCAGCAGCGGCTTTGACTGGTCCCGGAAAAGGTCTTTACCGGAGAATTAAGAAAATTTGCCGTAAATTCGATAAAAACTCTTTTTCAGTATTCTGCAGGAGCATCTTGCCATATACTTTTTGATATGGGAACTATACCAGAAAAATATTAACCGTTTTATGAAAAAAGTGTTAACATGAAGCCAGAGATTGGTCAGAGCCGTGGTCAGGCACGCAAAATGCTGGCTGCGGTTTGAATCAAAAAGGAGGTTTCTGGTATGATTAGTTTCTTACTCTGTCTGGCGCTCTTGATCATCGGCTACTTTGTCTATGGCAAGATCGTTGACAACACGTTCGGACCGGACGACCGCGAAACTCCTGCTGTGCGCATCAACGACGGCGTTGACTACGTTGTGATGCCCCAGTGGAAGCTGTTCCTCGTCCAGCTGCTGAACATTGCAGGTCTGGGCCCCATCTTTGGTGCACTGCAGGGTGCTCTGTGGGGTCCCGTGGTGTTCCTGTGGATTACCTTCGGCACCATCTTTGCAGGTGGTGTGCATGACTACTTCTCCGGTATGATGAGCGAGCGCAACGATGGCGCATCCATCGCTGAGGTCACCGGCAGATACCTCGGACCTGTCATGCAGAACATCATGCGTGTGTTCTCTGTTGTGCTGCTGATCATGGTTGGTACCGTGTTCGCAGTGGGCCCCGCAGGCCTGATCGTTACCCTGTGCAAGAACAGCGGCATGTCCGGTCTGCTGACCACCACCCTGTTCTGGCTGATCATCATTCTGGTGTACTACTTCATCGCAACCTTTATCTCCATTGATGCCATCATCGGTAAGATCTACCCCGTGTTCGGCATCTGCCTGATCATCATGGCTGTGGGCGTTATCTTCGGCATCTTTACCAACCCTGCCTACACCATCCCCGAGATCTGGGCAAACTTCAGCAACATGCATCCGTCGGGCACTCCCATTTGGAGCTTCATGTTCATCACCGTTGCCTGCGGCGCTATCTCCGGTTTCCACTCCACCCAGTCGCCTCTGATGGCTCGCTGCATGAAGAGTGAGAAGCAGGGCCACTTCGTGTTCTACGGCGCAATGGTCTGCGAGGGTGTCATCGCTCTGATCTGGGCCGCTGCCGGCTGCGCACTGTACACCATCACCGACGGCAAGATGGCCGGTCTGGCAGAGGCTCTGGCTGCTGGTCAGTCTGCTGCCATCTACGACGTGTGTGCAAAGACCATGGGCGGCGTTGGCATTGCTCTGGCAATGATCGGCGTTGTCATCTGCCCCATCACCTCCGGCGATACCGCGTTCCGTTCCGCTCGTCTGACTCTGGCCGACTGGCTCAAGATCGATCAGGACAGCTACGCAAACCGCCTGAAGCTCTGTGTCCCTGTGCTGGGCGTTGGTGCTTTCCTGGGCATTGGCAACGCACTGGGCTTCATCAACTACACCGTGATCTGGCGCTACTTCAGCTGGACCAACCAGACGCTGGCCATGATCGTTCTGTGGGCTGCATCCATGTACCTGTTCAAGGAGAAGAAGAACTACTGGATCACCGCTGTGCCCGCTACCTTCATGAGCGCTGTGTCCTGCACCTACTTCGTGCTGGCACCTGAGTGCCTGGGCAAGATGATCAATACTTACGCAGACGGCAAGCTGGTCGCTTACAACACTGCCGTTGCATACCCCATCGGCATCATCTTTGCAATCGCAATGCTGGCACTCTTCATCTATGCTACCAAGAAGCACACCGCTTCTCAGAAGGCATAAGGATGTCTGCCGCACCGCATAAGCCTTAAACTCTGACACCCCCGCCGCTGCACCCCGCAGTGACGGGGGTGTTTTGACATAACAGACAAACCTTTTGTGCAAATCTTAGCAGCAGAAGGGGTTGCATTTTGAGGGCTGCAGTGCGAAAATAGAACCGGTGATTTTATTTGGAATGGCTGCAGCATCTGCGGCTGGACCGGAAACTAACAGTAAAGAAGGGAACTTCCATGATCTTCAAACCTGCACAGCTGGGTATGGCAAAGCTTGATAAACAGGAGCTGGTGGAGGACAGAAAGTCCTGCAAAAAGATCGGCCCCTGCGGCGTTGGCAAAAAGGCGCTGTACCTCAACAGCTTTTACATCGACCGCCGCTATTATCTGCCCTATGGCAGCATCAGCCGTGTGTTCAAGCGGGTGGCTATGAGCTCCGGCGGCTTTACCGGCAAGGGCATGTTTGCCTCCATGGCCTACCTTGTGGTGGAGTACGATGGCGGCAAGCAGAAGCAGTGCAACTTCAAGGACGAGCGGGATGTGGACAAGCTGCTGGAGGTGCTGGCCAAAGAGCAGCCGCAGATCCATCTGCTCAGCGCAGCCGGTGAGCAGATGCTGCAGAAGAAGGAAGCCGAAAAGGCCTCCCGCAAGCTGCCGGAAAGCGAGCTGACCGACGATGCCCGTCACAGCATCACCGTGCTGCACAGGGCAAAGGAATATCTGGAAGCAAAGCCGGAAATCGCCGATGAGCTGAGTGCAGCCGAGCGCCGCAAGCGCGCCCAGCTGCAAAGCAAGCCGGTGTACCGCTATGTGGCGCTGGCCATCTTTATCATGGGCATCGTCTCTGCGGCCTATGGCCTGTATGCCGTTACCAACCACACCGGCGGCTATGGCATCTACTTTGCACTGTTTGGCTTTGCAGCCATCTTCCTGTTCTCCAGCTACAACATGCTGCCCACCGCCCACAACAACCACAGCGCCATCATGAAGCGGGCCGAGAAGGCCGAAGCTGCTATGGCAGAATACGTGAAGCACTACCCGAACGGTGCCTTCCCGGTGCCCAGCCATTACGCACATCCCATCGTGCTCAAGCAGATGAGCGATGCCATTGAAGAGGGCCGCGCCGTCACGGTGCCGGAAGCCCTTGCAGCCGTGGAAAGCCGCCTGAAGTCCCTGAACGCAGATGTGCAGGTGGAACAGGAGGAATACGACGAGGTGGTGGTCATCAAAGCGATGTTCCTGAACCACGATTATCAGTAAAAATTTATTTACGTAAAAACAGAGCCAGAACAACTGCAGTTGTTCTGGCTCTGTTTTTATCTTTGGATGGTAAAATATAGAGTTTGGTCAAATCGTCTTTCGGGACTTAACCTCTGGATGTATCCATTCTCGATGATCTCATTAACGACAGTGCTTGGAAGAATGGGAGTGGTTGTTCTGTCCGATATAACATAGCGTTTCCATTTCAATCCATTGACCGAAAACTCTTTGTCGGTTTGATTGCCGAATGCCATTTGTCTGTAAATGTCGTTCACTCGAATAATACCGGAACGACTTAGTTCCCATAAGCACCTTGCAAGTCTGGCTGTTGCTCTCATGGGCCTACTCATTTTAGATGCTCCGTCATTAGAGCCGTCAATGAATAGCCTGGAAAAGGCATAGTCACTCCAGACTATAATATCAAATGCTTGATCTGCAAGTAATGGAGATTTTCCCTGTGTTTTCCAAATCGTCTGCATAAGAAGGGGCTTCTGATTCTGATAATATTCACTTTGGAAGGAGTTGATACTGTTGTAAAGTTCATGCATTTTGTGAGATACTTCAAAGTCATTATCCCACATTTGGATAGAAGAACAAGCGTCCTCGAAGATTTCTCTCACGTGACGAGAATGGTCTTTGACTGCATCAAACATGCCCAATGCACAGTATGAAGTAGTAGCAGATCGGATGACAATCTCGGAACCCCACTCATTTTCTTCTTTTTCGCAGGTGGAGTTATCTGGTAAGACTGTTAGTTTGACCTCAATGGGAGACAAAAATCTTCCGTCAAGGTCTTTTATAACAAGATCAATTCCATCTATTGCGTCAAAAGAGTAGCGTTGATATGGCTCAAAGACTGATTCAAAACTGAAAAAGAGTTCATTTGAACTTTTGGCACCGCTGTTAAATACTTGACTGATAGGAATTTCATCTGCTACTATTCCTAATTTGCCGTTTACGTGAGCGAGTTTGATGTATACAGCTGGTATGTTGTGCTCTAACATGTAACAGGCTGTGGCGGTGGGATAACTGGAGTTGAAACAATTTTTACCCCAATGGTCGGTAACAGTTCGGTTGGAATGCTCGATACCAAACAAGCCGGATGACATAAATTTACATCCCCTCAAAAACGGCGTCAAATACTTGACGCCATATCAATACTATGTTACCATAATTATAGCATGGACTCTATGAGAATGGAAGTGAGAAACATGAGAACTGTTGATTTGTTCGCGGGATGTGGAGGCCTTTCGCTTGGTTTTGAAAAACAAGGATTTGAAATCGTAGCGGCATTTGAATTGTGGGATGCCGCTATTAAATGTTATAAAGCAAACTTTAACCATCCTGTTCTAAAAGTGGATTTGGCTGATACCCAGAATGCAGTTGAAATTATAAAAAAATATAAACCGGCTATGATTATCGGAGGTCCACCATGTCAGGATTTTTCTCATGCGGGAAAACGAATTGAAGCGAACAGGGCAGTCTTAACAGATTCCTATGCTGAAATCATCAGTGCGATTAGACCTATTTGCTTTGTTATGGAAAACGTGGACAGAGCGCAAAAGAGTAATGCTTATGCAAGCGCTAGACGAATTTTAAAAGACGCTGGATATGGTCTGACCGAAATTGTTCTTGATGCAAGCAAGTGTGGTGCTCCACAAAAACGTAGAAGATTTATTTGCTTTGGTATGCTTGGCAAAGAAGATGGCTTTGCGCTGGATGTGTTTGTCAAAAGACAGTCCAAAAATTCGATGACTTTAAGAGACTATTTTGGCGATAGTTTGGGCTTCGAGTTTTATTATAGGCATCCTCGTAATTATAACCGCAGAGCGGTGTTTTCTATCGATGAACCTGCTCCGACTGTAAGAGGAGTCAATCGTCCAGTTCCCAAAGGCTACCCAGGGCATCCGAACGATGCATGTCCCGTTCATTCTGAACTTCATGTGCTAAGTACAGAGGAACGAGCGTTAATCCAAACCTTCCCCAAATCATTTAAATGGATTGGCAATAAAACGGATGTTGAACAGATGATAGGCAATGCGGTGCCTGTTAATTTGGCAAGGTATGTAGCCGAAACGGTGCAGCTTACTTTGGAGGAATGTGGTAATGGTTGATACGGAAGGTTTCAAAAAATGGCTTAAGGAAAATTCTTCGTATTCTGAAGCAGTAATTGGCGACATGGCATCTAGAGTTAAGCGTGCTGATGGAATTATAGAATGGTATGATGAAGAGGTATATCAGTTCTACTTGGAACAGAAGGAACAATATAAATGCTTGTCGGTTTCTGTTCGTTCTCAAATTAAGAGGGCTGTCAAATTATATCGAAAATTTCATGCAAGGTGATGACAAAAAGAGGCTGCTGCACTTTCAGCTAAAACGATGTGCAACAGCCCCTTTTGTTTTGCCTAACTTCTTGCACAGCAGAATTGTTCGTTTTATAATGAAAAAGGAGAGTCTTTACACCCACGAGTGGAGGAAACAGCTATGGATATGGTCACCCTTGGCAGCACCGGCATCACGGTGAACAAAAATGGCTTCGGCGCACTGCCCATCCAGCGCATCTCGCAGGAAGATGCCGTCTATCTGGCCCGCAAGGCTTACAAGGCAGGCATCCGCTTTTTTGATACCGCCCGCGCCTACACCGACAGCGAGGTGAAGCTGGGCGAAGCCTTTGACGGCATCCGCACGGAAGTGTATATCGCCACCAAAACGGCAGCGCAGAACGCAGAGGACTTCTGGAAGGATCTGCACACCTCACTCACCAACCTGCGCACCGATTACATTGACCTGTACCAGTTCCACAATCCCGCATTCTGCCCGAAGCCAGGCGACGGCTCCGGCCTCTACGAGGCTATGCAGGAGGCCAAAGCCAAGGGCATGGTCCGGCATATCGGCATCACCAACCACCGCCTGAAGGTGGCCCACGAGGCCATTGACAGCGGTTTGTACGAGACGCTGCAGTTCCCGTTCAGCTATATCTCCGGTGAGCAGGAGCTGGAATTGGTGAACAAGTGCAAGGCGGCAAATATGGGCTTTATCGCTATGAAGGGCCTGTCCGGCGGACTGATCACCAACAGTGCCGCAGCCTATGCCTTTGAGGCGCAGTTCGATGGAGTTCTGCCCATCTGGGGCGTGCAGCGTGAAAGGGAACTGGATGAGTTCCTTTCCTATATCGACAACCCGCCGCGTATGACCGACGACATCCGTGCCGTCATTGAGGGGGATCGTGCCGAGCTGTGCGGCGAGTTCTGCCGCGGCTGCGGCTATTGTATGCCCTGCCCGGCAGGCATCGAGATCAACAACTGCGCCCGCATGAGCCTGCTGCTGCGTCGTTCGCCCTCGGCAGAGCATCTCAGCCCCGCAGGTCAGGCCAAGATGAAAAAGATCGAAGGCTGCCTGCACTGCAACCGGTGCAAGGCCAAGTGCCCATATGGTCTGGATACCCCCGCCCTGCTGGCCCGCAACTATGAGGATTACAAACGCGTTCTGGCCGGTGAAGTAAAAGTTCAGTAACACAAAAGCTCCTGCCCATTCAGACAGGAGCTTTTGTGCTTTATGCGGCAGCTTTTGGCTGCTCAAAAATCTTCATCGATTCCTTATAGCAGTGTGCGAAGTACACGATCTCGGCAAGGGCGGTCAGCGCCCAGCTGCAGGGGTACAGTGCGTACAGCGAGGGAATGGTGTGAAAGTGCGCGAAGATGGTGTATACCCAGATCACCCGGAACACGCAGGAACCCATTACCACAATAATGGTGGGCACCACCGTCTTGCCAAGTCCGCGGGAAGCGGCGATGGTGCAATCCATAAAGGCGGAGATGCAGTAGGCAAAGCCCATCACGCCTACGCGCTTCATGCCGGCATCAATGACGGCGCTCTCGGTGGTGAACAGGGCAAGGAAGGTGCGGCCAAAGAGGAACAGGCTTCCGCCCAGGATCAGGCCCACACCAAAGGAGTAGGCCAGACTGATGAAATAACTCTTCTTTACGCGGTCCGGCTTGCCAGCGCCGTAGTTCTGGCTCATAAAGCTTGCACAGGCCATATAGAATGCGGCCATGCAGTCGTAGATCATGGCATCGGCATTGGCGGCGGCGCTGTTGCCCTTGACCATGAGAGAGTCGAAGGAGTTGACCCCTGCCTGAATGAACAGGTTTGCAATGGCAAAAATGGCATTCTGGAAACCGGCCGGAAGACCAAGGCCCAGAATGCTCTTTGTTGTGGCGGGGTCCAGATGCAGCTTTTTGGTGTCCAGCACGTAGCAGTCCTGCACTTTGGTCAAAGCGTGCAGGATCAGCCCGGCAGAGACGCACTGCGAAATGGCACTGGCCAGCGCCACGCCCATGACGCTTAACTGGCACACGATGACAAAAAACAGGTTCAGTGCAATGTTCAGTGCGCCCGCAATGGACAGGTACATCAGCGGCTTTTTGGTGTCGCCGATGGCGCTGAACACAGCGTTGCCGAAGTTGTACAAGGCCAGAGCGGGCATACCAAGGAAGTACACCCGCAGGTACAGGATGGCACCGGGCAGCAGGTCGTCCTTGGTGTTCAGCAGCCGCAGCATGAAGGGGGAGCCCAGCAGGCCGACGAACAGCAGCACCACACCCGCGATCAGGCTGACGATGGCGGCGGAGTGGACAGTCTTTTCCACATCGTGCTCGTGCCGTGCACCGTAGAAGCGGGCCACCAGCACGTTGATGCCGCCGCTCAGGCCGATCAGGAAGCCGGTGAACAGGCTGACGAGGATGCTGGTGGAACCCACCGCGCCCAGCGCTGTAGAGCCTGCAAACCGGCCTACCACGGCCACGTCCGACATGTTGAACAGCACCTGCAGCAGGTTGGAAAGCGCCAGCGGCAGACTGACCAGAAAGATCTGTTTGGCCAGAGGGCCTTCGGTCAGTGTTTTGGTATTTGATTTCATGTTCTCTTTTTATCCTTTAACCTAAACCGTGCCCGCGCACACCGGGGCACACCTCTATTATATGGGCCGCTGCGGCTTTTGCAAGATAGCATCGACATTTCCTATTTGATTTTTTTGTGTGGCTGTGCTATACTACTTTACACCGATGAAATGAATATGTGCGATCGTAGCTCAGCTGGATAGAGCGTTCGGCTCCGACCCGGAAGGCCAGAGGTTCGAATCCTCCCGGTCGCACCAAGAATCCCCGACACACTTTCGTGTGCCGGGGATTCTTTTTGTGCGATCGGGAGGATCCGAACAGCAACGACGACGACCGCAGCCAGCGGCTGAAACAGGGAGGAGTTGTTGGGGCCGCGTTCTGATTTTTCAAAGCCCTGCCAAGGGGCTGCAGAAAAATCAGCAAACGCAACCCGTCAGGCCCTGCACAGCAGGGCAAGCAATCAGCCCAGCGGGCTGTTGCTTAGTGCGCGGTTCCCAGCGTGTAGGAATGTCTAACAACAGGCTGCGATTTACGGTGCGCCGGGAGGATTCGAGCTATCCTTTTTTGTTTTTCATCCAGATGCGGTACAGCCCGTCTGTGATGAGGGTCTCCCGGTATAGAATGGGGGTGCAGCATGCTTCCCGGATGGGAATGGGCAGATTGCCGGTGGCGTAGAATGCTGTCTGCGGGCCAAGCTCTGCGCAGAAACGTTCCGCCAGACCGTCCAGCAGGCTGGCGGTGCCCAGCACAAAGCCGTTCTGCAGGCAGGAAGAGGTGCTCTTGCCCAGAATGGATGCGGGAGCCTTTGCAGCAAGGTCGATCTGCGGCAGCTGAGCGGTGTTCTTTACCAGTGCGCTCAGCGAGAGCTGCGGCCCGGGTAGGATCACCCCGCCCACAAGCTCCTGCTTGGCATTGACTGCCATCATGGAGATAGCGGTATCGGCAGAGATCACTACCAGCGGCCCGGAACACTCTGCCAGTGCAGCAACAGCACCGCATAAAAGCTCGGCGCCCAGCTGGGCGGGGTTGTCCAACCGAAGCTTGATGCCGCTTTTCAGGCCGGGGCCGACCGTCAGGATGCGCGCATTGCAGAGGATACGCAAAGCGGAAAGAACCCGGCCGCTCAGCACGGGCACTACACTGCCCAGAATACCGCCTTCAACTTGTGCCGGCGAAGCACCGTGCAGAGAGAGCAGATTCACCAGACGGATGGCGTATTCGTCCACCGTTGCGGCGGTATCAGAGTGCAGCCGTCCACAAAAACGCAGAGTATCCTGCTCGTAGCCGCCCACGGTGATGTGGGTGTTGCCAATGTTGACGGTGAGTATCATAAACAAAGCCCTCCTCTGCAGCGCAATATAATGTATATATAATATAATAGCACACCCGAATAGCGCGCCCGCCGCGGATATTGACACAGGACATGGCGCTTCTCCTTTATGTAATAAGTATAGCTACCTTATACAGGATACGGGGATAACTCCATAATACGTTCTGTGCACAGTCTTGTCAAGAAAAAAGGAGCGTCTTGTAACGGGTGAAAAACAGGGGGGATTCTTTGCTCTGCAAAGAAATTGGAAAAAGTTGTCAAAAAGTGTTGACAAGGAGGCGGGGGTGTGGTATTA
>NZ_QVGY01000011.1:0-123857 GCF_003604105.1 Faecalibacterium sp. AF10-46
GTTCGCTGGAAACGGCGCGTGAAAATAGGTAGTCGCCGACTTGAACAAAAAACGCTTCAGAAGAAATTCTGAAGCGTTTTTCTTTTGCCGGAAAGCTTTGTCAAATCTTTTTCTCTGGGTTTATACAGGGATGTTGGTATCAAAAAATATCAGAGCATCGGCGGCGTGATATCACCACCGCTCTCCCCATAATGTCTCTTTGCAAAAATCACCATACGGTCTGCCGCTTCACCTTGTCCATCTGCGGCCTCCTGCTTCACAATTTCAACGCAGAACTCAACATTGTTGCCATTGTATCGATAATAACACAGAAAATTTGCCACCAATGCATTCGCAGCGTTTTTCCATGCCTGCGGATCAACAGCATTCTCCGGCATGGAAAAGACAGCCGTTCCGAAATTGTAATACATCCCCTTCCCCCGGGTCAATCTGCATTCACGCAGGTTTTAACCCCTTTCGCGCGCATTGTGAAAAATAATTCTCCATTTTTTAGGCAGGATGTATAGGAATCAAAAAATGCGGGGCAACCGCCTGATGTGCGCAATCGCGCACCCCAGTTCAGCAGAAAATTTGCAACAAAAAAGCAGCCCTGCCAAGGCAGGACTGCAAAGTTTGCGATACGGGATAAATCAGCGCTTGCTGAACTGAGGTGCACGACGGGCAGCCTTCAGACCATACTTCTTACGTTCCTTCATACGAGGATCGCGGGTCAGGAAGCCTTCCTTCTTCAGAGCAGCACGGTTCTCCTCGTTCTGCTGCAGCAGAGCGCGGCTCAGGCCGTGGCGGATAGCGCCAGCCTGACCGGAAACACCGCCGCCGGAAACGCGGACGACGACATCGTACTTGCCCTCCAGGCCCAGCAGGACCAGCGGAGAACGGACGATCAGCTTCAGGGTCTCCAGACCAAAGTAGTTGTCGATATCACGATCGTTGATGGTGATCTTGCCAGTGCCGGTGTAAACACGAACGCGGGCAACGGAATCCTTACGACGACCAGTGCCGTAGAAATAAGGTTTGGTTTCGTACATGTTCGATTGCCTCCTTCTTAGAACTCGATCTTCTCGGGCTTCTGAGCTGCGTGAGCGTGCTCGGCACCCTGGTAGCAGTGCAGGCGGGTCAGAGCCTTAGCACCGATGGTGTTGGAAGGGATCATGCCCTTGACAGCGTAGGTCATGGCCAGATCGCTGTGCTCAGCCATCAGCTTGCTGTACTGGACCTTCTTCAGGCCGCCAATGTACTTGCTGTGGGTGATGTGGAACTTCTGCTCGGCCTTCTTGCCGGTCAGAACAGCCTGATCACAGTTGATGACAACAACGAAATCGCCGCAGTCCACGTTGGGGGTATAATCGACCTTCTGCTTGCCGCGCAGCAGAACAGCGGCCTCAGCAGCGACGTGGCCCAGGCTCTTGCCGGCAGCGTCGAGCAGGTACCACTTGCGCTCGACTTCAGCGGGCTTCACGAGAGTAGTGCTCATATCTATTTCCTCCTGATAAGCTTTTTGTACGTTTCAGGCGCCTTTCTGGGGCGCGAGTGTCAGTATACATCATAAAAAGGTGCCTGTCAACAGCATTTTTTGATTTTTTCATTGTAATTTTTTCAATCTTTCAAAATCTCTTGTTTTCTCTTGAATTCTCATGATTTCTAAAAACGCATTTTCTGCAAAATTTTCTGCCCACGGCCGCACATTTTCTGCCGCTGCCCGCTACAATTTTGTCTGCCGGTGTGGTATACTATAAAGGATATGGCAGCTTTTGCTGCGCACTGATACAAGGAGAATTTTTTACATGCCAAACGACATCGACCGCAACGCTTCTGCCCAGCGCCGCACCTCCAAACTTCTGGCCGCTATGGGCATCTTTGTTGCTCTGGGCATCATTGCTTACATTATTTTAACGCTGCTGGTCAACCGCAGCGTGCCCGCAAACCCGGACACCCACTACACCGGCACAAACGGCGTTTCCGTCTACTATGACAGTTCCATCTGGAAGGTATGCCAGATGACCGAGGACAGCACCCTTGGCACCGTGCTGGAACTCGCCACGGCAGACTCTGCCGACGGTGAGGACTACCAAGCCGTGCTGCTGCAGCGCGGCACTGCCGACAGCTACGCGGACTTTATCGATGCGTCCGAGAAGGATCTCAAGCAGGCCTATGGCGTCATCAAGCCCCGCAAGGTGAACCTGACCGTGGACGGTGCCGAGGTGGAGGCCGTGCGCTGCGACATTCAGGCGTATTATGCGGTGTTGGCCACCATTACCTACCCCAGCGGTGACGTGGTGTATGTTTCCGGCCTGACAAAGCTTGCCTCCATCAACGACATCGTGAACCTTGTGGAAAGTGTGACCCTGTCATGAGCAGTTCCCGTGCAATGCAGCGTCTGTGCGGCCTGATGCGCAAGGCTGTGCAGGACTATGAAATGATCGCCCCCGGCGATAAAGTGATGGTGGGCGTTTCCGGCGGCAAGGACAGCGTGGCCCTTACCATCGGCCTTGCCGAACTGCGCAAGTACATCGGCTTTGATTTTACGGTGCAGGCCGTCACGCTGGACCCGCAGTTCGGCGGCAGGCCCATGGATTATACCGTATTGCAGGAGCTGTTTGCCCAGTACGATATCCCCTATGAGATCCGCCGCACCGAGATCGGCCCTGTGGTGTTCGACTACCGCAAGGAGAAGAACCCCTGCGCCCTGTGCGCCAAGCTGCGGCGCGGTGCACTGCACACGGCAGCGCAGGAACTGGGCTGCAACAAGGTGGCGCTGGGCCACCATCTGGACGATGCCGTGGAGACCTTTTACATGAATCTCTGGCGGGAGGGCCGCATCGGCTGCTTCTCGCCGGTCACCTACCTTTCGCGCCGGGACCTCACCCTCATCCGGCCCATGCTGCTGGCCACCGAGCAGGAGGTCATTTCCGCAGTGCACGCCGAGGGGCTGCCCATCGTCAAGAGCGTCTGCCCTGCCGACGGCGTGACCGTGCGCGAACAGACCAAGGAGTTCGTCAAGGAGCGCTGCCGCACCGACCACGCTTTCCGTCAGAAAACCCTGCACGCACTGCAGGAGAGCGGCATCGATGGCTGGCGGCCCGTCCACACCGGGCGCGGCAGCTTTGCAATTACAAACGAGGAAGAATGAATCATGAAGACTCAACCTTTTGAAAAACACGTCTGGGCCGAGATCGACCTTGATGCCCTGCGGCATAACTTCCGGGCCGTCAAAGCCCGGGCCGGTGACCTGCCGCTGTGCGCGGTGGTCAAGGCCGACAGCTACGGCCACGGTGCTGTGCAGTGTGCCCGCGTTTTTGCGCATGAGGGTGCAGCATGGCTGGCAGTGAGCTGCCTGACCGAGGCCGTGCAGCTGCGTCAGGACGGGCAGACGCTGCCCATCCTTATTTTGGGCCATGTGCAGCCGGAGTACGCCCAGACCCTCATCCACGAGGATATCACCGTAGCGTGCTACTCCACCGAACAGGCGCAGAACCTTTCCGCTGCTGCCGTAAAGGCAGGCGGCAGAGTAAAGATCCACCTCAAGGCAGATACCGGCATGGGCCGCATCGGCTTTGCCCTGCGCACCGATTTTGATGCCGCCATCTGCGAAATGCTGGCTGTGTGTGAGCTGCCGGGCCTTGAGATGACCGGCCTGTTCCAGCACTTCTCGGTGGCCGACGACACCGCCGAAGAGAACGTTGCCTACACCGCGGAGCAGCACGCACTGTTCGTCAGAGCGTTCCATGCGCTCAAGGCGGCAGGCCGCGAGCCACAGACCGTCCACTGTGACAACTCTGCGGGCGTGATGCTGCACCCGGACTGGCCCGAGGGATTGGCCCGGGAGCGCTGCATGGCGCGGCCCGGCATCATCCTCTACGGCTACGACCCCAGCGACGAGGTGCGCTTTGGGCAGTTCCGGCCGGTGATGACCCTCAAGACCGTGGT
Source organism: Faecalibacterium sp. AF10-46 (assembly GCF_003604105.1). Classification (NCBI taxonomy): domain Bacteria; kingdom Bacillati; phylum Bacillota; class Clostridia; order Eubacteriales; family Oscillospiraceae; genus Faecalibacterium; species Faecalibacterium sp. AF10-46. The sequence continues at coordinate 3,928 of NZ_QVGY01000011.1, forward strand.
GAGCATGGTCAAGGAAATGCAGCCCGGTCAGAGCGCCAGCTATGGCCGCCGCTTCACCGCCGATAAGCCTACGCTGGTGGCCACCCTGTGCACCGGTTATGCGGACGGTTATCCCCGCCAGCTGAGCTGCGGCAAGGGCATCGTGGAGATCCACGGCAAGGCCTGCCCGGTGCTGGGCCGCGTGTGCATGGACCAGATGATGGTGGATGTGACCGGTATCACGGACATCCACGAGGGTGACGAAGCCATTCTGTGGGGCGGCAGCGTCAGTGATACTGCCGAGACCATCGCCCGCAAGACCGACACTATTTCCTACGAGGTGCTGTGCGGCGTGTCCCGCCGCGTGCCCCGCGTCTACCTCGAGCACGGAAAGATCGTGGATGTCGAGGACTGGATACTGGAAGCTTAAATTTCTCCCGGAGGAACTACATGGCAAGAGACAATATCCGCAATTTCTGCATCATTGCACACATTGACCACGGCAAATCCACCCTGTCGGACCGTATTCTGGAGCTGACCAAGAGCGTGGACGAGCGCACCATGGAAGACCAGATTTTGGACAACATGGACATTGAGCGCGAGCGCGGCATCACCATCAAGGCCCGCGCTGTCACCATGAACTATACCGCCAAGGACGGCAAGACCTACGAGTTCAACCTCATCGATACCCCGGGCCACGTGGACTTTGCCTACGAGGTCAGCCGCAGTCTGGCCGCCTGCGAGGGTGCCATCCTTGTGGTGGATGCCACTCAGGGCGTGGAAGCTCAGACGCTGGCCAACACCTACATGGCGCTGGAGCATGATCTGGAACTGGTGCCCATCCTGAATAAGATCGACCTGCCCAGCGCCCACCCGGACGAGGTGGCGCAGGAGGTGGAGGACGTGATCGGCCTGCCCTGTCTGGATGCGCCCCGCGTCTCTGCCAAGACCGGCCTGAATGTGGATCAGGTGCTGGAGCGTGTCGTCACCGACATTCCTGCTCCCACCGGCGACCCGGATGCCCCGCTGAAGGCGCTGATCTTCGACAGCATCTACGACAGCTACAAGGGTGTTATCGTCTATATCCGTGTGTTTGAGGGCACCGTGAAGCCCGGCGATACCATCCGCATGATGGCCACCGGTGCGGAGTTCACGCTGGTAGAAGTGGGCCACATGGGTGCTACCAACCTTTCTCCCTGTGCCCAGCTGCAGGCTGGTGAGGTCGGCTATCTGACCGCCAGCATCAAGACCGTGCAGGACACCCGCGTGGGCGATACCGTCACGCTGGCCAATAATCCCACCGCCGAAGCACTGCCCGGCTACCGTCAGGTCAAGCCCATGGTGTTCTGCGGCATCTACCCCGCCGACGGTGCCAAGTACCCCGACCTGAAGGATGCACTGGAAAAGCTGCAGCTGAACGACGCCTCCCTCACCTTTGAGCTGGAGACCAGCGCCGCGCTGGGCTTCGGTTTCCGCTGCGGCTTCCTTGGCCTGCTGCACATGGAGATCATCACCGAGCGGTTGGAACGGGAATTTGATCTGGATATCATCACCACCACCCCCAGCGTGCGCTACCGCCTTACCCTGACCGACGGCACTGTGGAGATGATCGACAATCCTTCCAGCTACCCCGACCCCTCCAACATCGTCAAGCAGGAAGAGCCTTTTGTGGATGTTCACCTGTACACCCCCAACGACTATGTGGGCGGCCTGATGGATCTGTGCCAGAACAAGCGCGGCGTGCTGATCGACATGAAGTATCTGGATGATGTGCGGGTGGACCTGCACTATGCGCTGCCGCTGGGCGAGATCGTGTACGACTTCTTTGATGCCATCAAGAGCCGCAGTCGGGGCTACGCCAGCTACGATTACGAGTTTAAGGAGTACCGTGAGAGTGACCTTGTCAAGCTGGACTTCCTGCTCAACGGCGACCCTGTGGACGCGCTGTCCATGATCGTGTTCCGCGATAACGCTTACGCCAAGGGCCGCCGCATCTGCGAAAAGCTGCGGGATAACATCCCGCGCAACCTGTTCGAAATCCCGGTACAGGCTGCCATCGGCGGCAAGATCATTGCCCGTGAAACGGTCAAGGCCATGCGCAAGGACGTGCTTGCCAAGTGCTACGGCGGCGACATCTCCCGCAAAAAGAAGCTGCTGGAAAAGCAGAAGGAAGGCAAAAAGAAGATGCGTCAGCTGGGCAGCGTTTCCCTGCCCAGTGAAGCCTTTACCGCTGTGCTCAAGCTGGACAGCGACGACGATTAAACTTTATAGATCAAAGAGAACCCGCGCTCTGGTATGCTGCAATGCACCCAGCGCGCGGGTTCTATCTGTTTTTTTTTACAATCTCAGTTTACAACAAAAAATGAGATAGGCACCCCCTTTCGGGAAAACCTATCTCATTTTTTTGTTGGGACTATTTTGCAACAGTCCCTTTACGTTGGAGCGTTAGGGGACCGCTTACAGTCTCTTGACTGCTCTTTTCCGATTTGCTTCTGCCCGGATTATACATGATTTCAGTGCAAAAGGCATCGAAACCTGCGCGAAACGTTCTTGAATCTGCGTGAACGAATCATCTGGGCAGCAAAAAAAGCCCCGGAAAGGCTGTCTGGGTGCCTTCCGGGGCTGCTGTGAAAGATGACTGTATTAGTAATACTTTTCAGTCAAAAAGTATTACTAATACACTGCTTCGAGGGCTTTCTCACTCACTTTTCTGCTTCAGGCGGGCGTATTCGGCATCGGCCTGAATGGCTGCAGAGGTGAAGCTGTTGTTGTTCCACCAGCTGATCAGCGCGGCCACGGTGGTGATGCCGGCGGTCACCAGCTGTTCCACAGTCTGGCTCTCAATGGGCAGCATGGGTTTGCCCAGAGCGCTCAGCACCTGATTGGTCAGGGCAAGCAGCAGCACAGCGGTGCGGGCGATGGTGGCGGCAGAAATTTTACCAAAGTTCATATCAATTCCTCACTTTCTCATTTTGTTCAAGGTCAGCGATGCGGTGGTTGGCCACCTTCATCTGTTCTTCTAAAATCGGTACGCGGCGGGCAAAATTGTTATGCTCGCGCACCTCGCGGGTCAGCTCTTCGAGCTTGGTGTCGGTCACGGCCTGACTGCGGCTGTTGGCGATCAGCACGCCGATCAGGGTCACGGCCCCGGCAATGACAGCGGATAAGATCGTTTCCATTCCGTTCACCGCCTTTACCCGGCCCACCGGCTTTTTGCTTTGCGCACATCCACATGGACAAAGCCTTTTGCGGGGTAGCGGCCGATGCCGCCGGTGCCGGGCAGCAGGGTCTCGGCGTAGGCGGCAAGCTGCTCCACCGGCACGCCGGACACCCGGATATCCGCGGCACGGCCATACTGATGCTGGCTGTAAACCGCCCCGCCCACAGCCCTGTTGTGTGCAGCGGTGCGGTAGCCGCTGGTAATGACCACCGGAGCACCAAAGTGGTCACGGATGGCCTGCAGCACCTGCACCAGTTCGCTGTCCACAAACAAAGGGTCGGTGCCGTCTTTGCAGGCAAATTCCTTTGCGCGGAAGCTGCGGCTCAGCAGCGTTTCGCCATCCCTTGTGCGGGAGTAAACGTTAAGCATGGCCGTCCTCCTGCAACAGCGCTGCCACGGCGCCCCGCAGCCGGGCGGGCACATCCTCCAGCGTTTTGATGCCCTTGCGGATCAGGGCCGCATAGATCCTTGCCATTACACACCACCTCCTTCGTACAGTTCACACAGGGCCAGCTGCAGGTCGGTCAGCTGGCGGGTCAGGCTGGCGATCGTTTCGGGCAGACGGGCTGCTTCCTCGGCCTGCTGGCGCTCTTTTTCCCGCGCGGCCAATTCTTCTTCCGTATAGCGGATGTATCTCTGCACCGGCACCTGTTCGGTCCATGCGGCCTGCGCAGTCACGCCCGGCACATCGATGACCTTCCGCACATCCCTGCCGCCGCCGGGATACTCCGTTACGGTCTCGTAGTGGCTCACTTCCTCCACGCCTTCCACGGCGGGGTGCTCCACCGGCTCGGTGCCGCCCACCAGATGCCCAAGCGTCAGGTCAGGGGTCTCAATGGCTGCACCGTTCTCGTCAATGATCTTCATGGTTCAAAACCTCCTTTCTCATGCCACGCGGTGCCAGATGTAAACATAGTAGGCGGCGGGCTGCACGGTATCGCTTGCACCGTAGATCGGGTTCGAGCGGGAAGCGTCAAAAGTGCGGTTATATGTAGATAAGCGACGCACGTCGCCACTTAAATACGACAAACTGCTATCGTAATGCGTGGCTCCAAAAGCTCCATTACTTTGGGGGGTTGACACGGACAATACACCGCCATTGGCTGTACCCGTGATGTTCGGCAGTCCGGCCTTCACGGTGGTGCCCGCTTTGTGGCTGCTGCTGGCACCCATCAGCACGCGCTCCGATGCGATCTGCTCCCATGTGCCGCCAAACAGGGCGGCAGGGCTGGTGGGGTCGGTGCTCTGGTAGATGCTGCCCACCGGGTAGGCAGCGGAGCTGGGTGCGGCCAGCAGAGCATCGACATCTTCCTTTGTATAATAGGAAGAAAAATCGGCACCGAGGGTGCGCAGGGCGTTTGCCTTTTCGGCAGCGGTCCATTTCCCGGCGGCTGCGGCGGTGGTCAGAGCCTTCTTCACGCCATAAGGCAGCAGGGCTGCGGTCAGCGGCAGAAGCGAATCCGTCATGCTGTCCAGCTGTTTGCGGGCAGCTGGTGCGGTGATCAGGGTTCCGTCGCTGCGCACGTTGATGCCGCAGGCAGGGTCCACCCGCACTGCGCCGGGGGCCGAAGCCGTGGGCACCGTGCTGCTGCGCAGGTAGGGCGACAGATCCGGCATGGCGGCAGTATCGGTCAACACGGCCCCGGTGTTGGGGTCCACGCTCAGCACCCGAAGCAGCCGGCCGGAGACCGGAACTGCCGGGCAGGGAAGCGCCCCCACATCCTGCGCCGTCAGTTTTACGATGCCGCTTTTGCCGTTCACGCTCACTACCTGACCGCCGGTAGGCACCAGCTCCTCTGCCCGTGCGGCAGCAGCCTCGGCACGGGCTGCACAGCGGGATGCAGCGGCACTGTCGGCGCTGGTGCGCTGTGCCGCGGTCTGGGCCTGTGCCGCATTGGATGCCGTGCTTGCAGCACTGGCTGCGGCACGCTGCGCGGCGGTGAAAGCGGTACTGGCACTTTCCAGCACACGCGCCACGAACTGCTCATACTGCGAGGGCGGCAGCTCTTCCGCGCCGCCGTCGATGGGCAGGATGGCGTAGGTGTCGTAGCTGCCGGGCCGGGTGTAGGCGGCGTAGCCGCTGGCATCGATGGCTGCCAGCATCCACTGTCCGCCGGTGCTTCCGGTCAGGCGGCGGTCCACGGTGACGCAGTGCTGCGTGTCCAGTGAGACCGGTGCCAGCAGGGTGCCGTCACTGCGGCGCAGGTAGAGCGCAACGGTGCACCCGGCCCATGCTTCCGGCAGTGTGAAGCACAGCTCGTCCACACCGGCAGCGTTCTGTGCACCGAGGTGCAGGCGGTGCGGCTGGGACAGAAATTCGGTGCCGCCGCACTGCCTTTGAATGATCTTGATGTTCACTTGAAAACCTTCCTTTCTGTTTTTTGTTTGATTGTACAGCCGCTGCCCGGCAGCTGCCAGTGTGGTCTTTTGCTGCACAAATTTCTGTGCTTCGGCATTTTGCCGGGAGGCGCTTTTCATGGGTAATTCGCACAGTTCTTTGTGGGTGAAAAATGGGATGAAAAAGAGGTGGCTTTGTACGGAAAACCAGCGATTTTTGGCCGCTTGCCGCATGGGAAAACGAACCCAAAAGTGCAGTTTCCGGTGCAAAAAGTCCAAAATAAATGTTAAAAATTCGTGAACAAAACACCCCAGAAAACAGGTCGAAAATCGGAAGGAAATAACCGAAAAAACAATATTTTGGAGAAAACAATGTTAAAGTTGCACAAAAAATAACGTCAAAAAACTAACAAAGTGTGAGAAGGTGATTTGACAAATGGCCATTGGGCTGGTAAAATAAGACCCGCTCAACGGAACCAACAGACGTTGCAGCGTTTAAAATTTATCTGGATGAAGTAAAAAGCCGTCTTATATACGGCGCGGCGCGGGCAGATGGGGTCTGGGCCGGGAGGGTAACTGCACCCTCCGCAGCGGAGTCCAAATTGTATACGATGCTCGATTTTACCAAAAAGAGGGCATCGTATTTGATTGTGGGGCCAGATGGCTTCTGCCCGCCCCGCAGTCCGGGCGGCCGGGGCATGAAAAACATGTCCGCAGCCGCAGCCAATTTTGAAAAGAGAGGAGTTGTCTCGTATCGCTTCCGTAAAATTGAAGAAAGCATTGTCTGACTGCAAGCATGCAGTCTCTCCCCGTGTGCTGGCGTTTTGTGTCATGGTCGTGTGCCTCGTGGCTACACTCAGTGTGACCGCTGCGAATCTGCGGCTGACCTACGTCACAGACTCCAATGGTGCCCGGCAGGTGATCCTCACCTCCGAGACCGACCCTGCACAGGTCATGAACCTTTCCGGCATCCAGTCCGAAGAGGGCGATCAGGTCTATTACACGGCCTACAGCGGCAATCTTGCCGCCCTGAACATTGAGCGCGCATTCTCCGTCAGTATTACTGCCGACGGTCAGGAGTACCCCGTCAAAATGGTGTTCGGCACCGTGGCGGATGCCCTGAAGCGTGCCGGCATCACCCTGGAGGGTGACGACTACACCGAGCCTGCTCTGGACCAGCTGGTGAGCGCAGGTTCCACCATCACGGTGCACCGCGTGGACTACACCGACCGTGTGGAGACGCAGGCCATCCCCTACGATACCGAGTACGTCTACACCAGCCTGTATTTCCGCAATACCGGCCGTACCACCACCGTGCGCCATGGCGCTGAGGGCCAGCAGACCATCACCACCCGCGACCGCTATGTGGACGGCGAGCTGGAAAACAGCATCGTGGTGGATTCTACCACCACTGTGGAGCCCACCAACCATGTCATCAAGACCTATGGCGCAGGCGCGCCGGTCTCCCCGCTGACCGGCCCGGACGGCACCACCAATGCACCCGCCTCTTACAGCAAGGTGCTCACCGGCAAGGCCACCGGCTACTATTCCAAGACCGGCAAGGGTTCTTCCGGTCTGGGTCTGGGCTACGGCACTGTGGCTGTGGACCCGGATGTGATCCCCTACGGTACCAAGCTGTATATCACTTCCACCGACGGCAAGTTCGTGTACGGCTATGCGGTGGCTACCGATACCGGCATTGCCGTGCAGAAGGGCCAGATCCTTGTGGACCTGTTCTACGAGACCTACGCCGAGAGCGTAATCAATGGAGCCATTCAGGTGAACGTCTACGTGGTGGAGTGAGCAGGCCGAAAAGAACCGGGGAAACCGGAACTGAAAATTTTCAACAGAAACAGAGAGCTTCTGTACACCTTCCCTTTGGGAGGGTGCGCAGAGGCTCTTTTTTATTGTTGGATTGGCAGGATTCACCATAAAATTTGTAAAAATTTGGCGGGTATGTATATAAGGGAAAAATATCAACGAAAAGATTATGGTAAATTTTACAGTAAAATGCGGCGAAACTCTTGAAAAAAAGACCGAAATTCTTTAATATAAAAGGGTAAAAAGCTACAGGTGCGCTTTGTGCATCTGTACGGGGAGGAGCAGTCTATGAAACCGACCGAGGAGAAGATCCAAAGCAATGCATCGGACCTGCCGGTGTATCTGTTCAAACAGGGCAATAACTGTGAAGCATACCGCTACTTTGGCGCACACATGGAAACGCGCGCCGGTGAATCGGGCGTGGTGTTCCGCGTGTGGGCACCCCATGCTGTAGCCATCAGCGTGGTGGGCGACTTTAACAGCTGGAAGCCGGGCAGCCATCCGATGCGCAAGGTGGATGGCGATTCCGTATGGGAATTGTTCATCCCGGGCATGAAGGAATATGATGTTTATAAATACTGCGTGACCACCCGTGCAGGTGATCTGGTCTATAAGGCAGATCCCTATGCGTTCCACGCCGAGACCCGCCCGTCCAACGGCAGCAAGGTCTACGATATCAGTGGTTTTGCGTGGCACGATGATGCATGGCAGGCAGCACAGAAAAAGGCTGATGTGATCAACAGCCCGATGAATATTTACGAGATGCACGCCGGCAGCTGGAAGATGAAGGAGGGCGGCAAGCCCTACAATTATTCCGAGCTGGCAGACGAGCTGATCCCGTATATCACAGAGATGGGCTATACCCATGTGGAACTGCTGCCGGTCATGGAATATCCGTTTGACGGCAGCTGGGGCTATCAGGTCACCGGCTATTTTGCACCCACCAGCCGCTACGGCACCCCCAAGGACCTGATGGCCTTTGTGGATAAGCTCCATGCCGCCGGCATCGGTGTGATCATGGACTGGGTACCTGCTCACTTCCCGAAGGATCAGTTCGGCCTGTACAACTTTGATGGCGAAGCCTGCTACGAGGACCCGAATCCGAAGCGCGGCGAACATAAGGAGTGGGGCACCATGGTGTTCGACTTCGGCCGCAGCGAGGTGCAGAGCTTCCTGATCTCCAGCGCACTGTATTGGCTGGAGCAGTACCATATCGACGGTCTGCGCGTGGACGCGGTGGCATCCATGCTGTATCTGGACTATAACCGCAAGCAGGGCGAGTGGGAGCCGAACAAGGACGGCGGCAAGGAAAATCTGGAGGCTGTTGCTTTCCTGCGCAAGCTGAACGATACCGTGCTGGGCCGTCACCCCCACAAGTACATGATCGCGGAAGAATCCACTGCATGGCCCATGGTTACAAAGCCTGCATCGGACGGCGGCCTTGGTTTCAACTTCAAGTGGAACATGGGCTGGATGAACGACATGCTCAGCTACATGAAGACCGACCCGCTCTTCCGTTCCGGCAACCACAACAAGGTCACCTTCAGCTTCTTCTACGCTTTCAGCGAGAACTTTGTGCTGCCCATCAGCCACGATGAGGTGGTGCACGGCAAGGGCAGCCTGATCAACAAGATGCCCGGCGAGTACGAAGCCAAGTTTGCAAACCTGCGCACCTTCTTTGGCTACATGATGGCCCACCCGGGCAAGAAGCTGCTGTTCATGGGTCAGGAGTTCGGCCAGTTCGCTGAGTGGAACGAGACAAAGCCGCTGGACTGGATGCTGCTGGGCTACGATAAGCACACCGAGCTGCAGACCTACGTCAAGACCCTGAACGCCTTCTACAAGGAGCATCCCGCCTTCTGGCAGGTGGATTACAGCTGGGAGGGCTTCCAGTGGATCGTGCCGGATGACTCGCAGCAGAGCGTCATCGCTTTCCTGCGCAAGGATACCTCCGGCAAGCAGATCCTTGTGGTGTGCAACTTCAACCCCGTCCTGCGCGAGGGCTATACGCTGGGTGCACCGGTGGCCGGATCCTACAAGGAGATCCTGAACAGCGACGATGCAGAGTTCGGCGGTTCCGGCGCAGTCCACAACAAGGCCGTGCGCACCCACAAAAAGCCGATGCACGGGTTTGAGCAGAGCATCACCATCACCCTGCCGCCCATGAGCACCCTGTATTTTGAAGTGCCCGCCAAGCGCACCCGCAAGGCCGCAGCGGACAAGACCGATAAGGCGGGGAAAAAGACCGCGGCCAAAAAGGCAAAGACCGCTGCGGAGGGAGCTGCATCAAAGGTGGTAAAGAAGCCGGGCCGCAAGCCTAAGGCAGAGACCGCCGCTGCAGAGGAAAAGCCGGCCAAAAAGACCGCCCGCAAGGCTAAAACCGAGCCGGAGGCTGCCGCAGAAGCACCCAAGAAGCGCGGCCGCAAGCCCAAGACAGAGGCAGAACCCAAGGCGGAAAAAGCACCCGCAAAACGCACCCGCAAACCGAAGGAGCCAAAGGAATGACCCGACTCTTCGGCCGACCCATACCGCACATGTTGACGCTCATTTCCGAACAACGGAAATGTTAATGTTAAAGGGGAGAATAAAGCTATGGCAAAAGAAATTGTGGCAATGATCCTTGCCGGTGGACGTGGCTCGCGCTTGTACGCGCTGACACAGAAAACGGCAAAACCCGCAGTGTCCTTCGGCGGTAAGTACCGCATCGTGGACTTCCCGCTGTCCAACTGCGTGAACTCCAACATCGACACCGTTGGCATCGCGACCCAGTATCAGCCCCAGAAGCTGAACGAGTACATCGGCAACGGCCAGCCCTGGGATCTGGACCGTCTGCACGGCGGCGTGCACACCCTGCCGCCCTACGAGCAGGCAAAGGGCACCGACTGGTACAAGGGCACTGCAAACGCCATCTACCAGAACATCGGCTTCATCGACAGCTACGATCCCGAGTATGTGATCATCCTGTCCGGCGACCAGATCTGCAAGCAGGACTATGCCGACTTCCTGCGCTTCCACAAGGAAAAGGGCGCAGAGTTCTCTGTGGCTGTTATGGAAGTGGACTGGAAGGAAGCCTCCCGCTTCGGCCTGATGGTGGCTGACGAGAACGACCGCATCACCGAGTTCCAGGAGAAGCCCCCGGTACCCAAGTCCAATCTGGCTTCCATGGGCATCTACATCTTCAACTGGGATGTGCTGAAGAAGTATCTGGAAGAGGACGAAGCAGACCCCAACTCCAAGAACGACTTTGGTATGAACATCATCCCCGCCCTGCTGCGCGACGGCCGCAAGATGTACGCCTACCGCTTTGCCGGTTACTGGCGTGACGTGGGCACCATCGACAGCCTGTGGGAAGCCAACATGGAAGTGCTGGATCCCGAAAACTCCGGCATCGATATCTTCGACGAGAAGTGGAAGATCTACAGCCGCAACCCGGTCCTGCCTCCGCAGAAGATCGGCCCCCGCGCTGTGGTGCAGGATTCCCTCATCACCGAGGGCTGCAAGATCTACGGCAATGTGCATCACTCTGTGCTGAGCGCAGGCGTTGTTGTGGAAGAGGGCGCTACCGTTGAGGACGCAGTCCTGATGGATGGCGTTGTGGTCAAGGCTGGTGCTGTTGTCAAGCGCTGCATCCTGGCGGAGGATGTTGTGGTCGGTGCAGGTGCACGAGTGGGCGGCGATGGCCCCATTGCCCATGTGGGCACCGGCCTGACCGTCGGCGCAGGCGCAACCGTCAAGGAAGGTGCCAAAGTCTTTGAATCCGTCAAGGAGGGTATGGAAGTATGCTGAGCCAGAACACCAATGCGTTGGGTATTATTTTCCCCAACAGTTATGATAATACCGTCCCCGAGCTGGTGACCGAGCGCGCAATGGCTTCGATCCCCTTCGCGGGCCGCTACCGTATGGTGGACTTTGTTCTGTCCAGCATGGCAAACTGCGGTATCTCCAATGTCTCCATCGTGGTGCGCAAGAACTACCACTCCCTGATGGATCATCTGGGCACCGGCCGTGAGTGGGATATGGCCCGCCGTCACGGCGGCCTGAACATCGTGCCGCCTTTCGCTGAGAAGGGCGTGCGCATCTATTCCGGCCGTGTGGAAGCTCTGGGCTCCATCATGAACTTCCTGGAGAACCAGAAGGAAAAGTACGTGGTCATGAGCGATGCCAACGTTGCCCTGAACTACGACTTCAACGCTCTGCTGGCTGCTCATCAGGCAAGCGGTGCCGATGTGACCATCGCTTACCAGAAGACCGAGATCCCCGAGGGCCGCAAGAATGACAACTACACCCTGACCGTTGATGCCGACGGCCGTGTGACCGAGCTGCTGTTCAACGATTACCGCCCCGGCGTGCAGAACCTTGACCTGAACATCTATGTTCTGGAGCGCGAGACCCTGCTCAAGCTGGTCCGGGATGCGACCTCCCGCGGCCTGATCTACTTCGAGCGCGATATTCTGGCCCACAATGTCAACATCCTGAACATCCACGCTCTGGAGTACACCGGCTATGTGGCACATGTCTGTGACATGAAGAGCTACTTCGACGAGAACCTCAAGCTGACCGATGACGAGAATCTGGAAAAGCTGTTCCCCAAGAAGAGCCCGGTCTACACCAAGATCCGCGACGACAACCCCACCCGCTATGTGCCGGGCTGCAAGGTGACCGACTCCATTCTGGCCGACGGCTGCGTGATCGAGGGCACGGTGGAGAACTGTGTGCTGTTCCGCGGCGTCAAGGTCAAGAAGGGTGCCGTCGTCAAGAACTGCGTGCTCATGCAGGACACCGTTGTGGAAGCCAATGCCGAGCTGGACTGCGTTGTTACCGATAAGAACGTGAAGATCACCGCCGGCAAGAAGCTGTCCGGCACCGAGAGCTTCCCGGTGTACGTGCAGAAGAACCACACCGTCTGATTTTACTGAGTTATCCATAGGGGCGGCTTCCTCCCCGGTAGCCCCTCTTGAGAGGGGCGGGGGCATCTGTGTGCCCCCGCCTGCTCTTTTGTAAAAATGGTTCGTGCTGCCTGCAAGGGCGGTGGGGGAGAACGAAAATATCCCACTATATGGAAGGAGCGATCCTATGAGAATCCTGTATGCTGCTTCGGAAGCTGCCCCTTTTGCAAAGTCCGGCGGTCTGGCCGACGTTGCGGGTGCCCTGCCCAAGGCTCTGGTCAAGGACGGCGTGGATGCCCGCGTCATTATGCCCCTGTACGGCGATTTGAAGTTCCGTGATACGCTGGAGTACGTGACCAATTATTCCGTCCCCGTGGGTTGGCGCAGCCAGTACTGCGGCCTGTTCAAGACCGAGTGGAACGGCGTGACCTACTACTTCCTGGACAACGAGTATTACTTCAAGCGCCGCGGCCTGTACGGCTTCTACGATGACGGCGAGCGTTTCGCCTTCTTCTCCCGCGCCGTTTTAGAGACCCTGTTCTACATCGATTTCACCCCCGATATCATCAACTGCAACGACTGGCAGACCGCTCTGGTGCCGGTGTACCTGAACCTGTACTATCGCCATCTGGATAAGTTCAACCGCATCAAGACCATCTTCACCATCCATAATATCGCTTATCAGGGCAAGTACGGCACCGACATTCTGGAGGACACCTGCGGCATCGGCCGCCGCGACCAGCACATCGTGGAGTACGATGGCTGCGCAAACTTCATGAAGGGTGCTTTCGAGACTGCCGATAAGATCACCACTGTCAGCCCCACCTATGCCATGGAGATCCTCGACCCGTGGTTCAGCTATGGTCTGGACGCTCTGCTGCGCGAGAAGCAGTACAAGCTGTGCGGCATCCTGAACGGCATCGATGTGGATTCCAACGATCCCGCTACGGATAAGAACATCCCCTTCAACTACGACATCACCAACTTTGAAGAGGGCAAGGCAAAGTGCAAGGAAGCCCTGCAGGATAAGTTCGGCCTGAACAAGGATGGCAGCCCCGTCTTTGCCATGGTCAGCCGCATGGTCGGCATGAAGGGCTTTGATCTGGTGCAGAGCATCGCCGATGGTCTGGTGGACCGCGGCATCGAGCTGGTCATTCTGGGCAGCGGCGAGAGCCAGTATGAGAACTTCTTCTCCGACCTGTGCGCACGCCATCCGGGCCGCGTTGGCACCTACATCGGCTTCGAGCCGGCCCTGTCGCAGGAGATCTACGCAGGCGCAGATGCCTTCATCATGCCTTCCAAGAGCGAGCCCTGCGGTCTGGCACAGATGGTGGCCTGCCGCTACGGCACGCCTCCCATCGTCCGCGAGACCGGCGGTCTGCGCGACTCCATCCACGACAGCACCATGGGCGAGGGCAACGGCTTTACCTTTGCGGGCTACAATGCCCACGAGCTGTATGTGGCCTGCTGCAACGCACAGAATGCTTACTATGACAAGGAGAACTGGAAGAACCTCGTGCATCACTGCATGGAGTGCGATTTCAGCTGGGATGTCTCCGCCAAGAGCTACGAGGGCCTGTACAACGAGACGGCAAACCTCTGGTAATGTCCTGAAAACTGCATAACGGCTGCCGCCCGGTTCCCAAAGAGCCGGGCGGCTTTTTTGCATTCTGCACAACAGATCCATCAAACTTTTGGTATTGATGTGCCCGCAGACGCACAAACTCCATACAGGGCGTACAGTTACGACATTGGTGTGAACAAACTATGAAATTTTACTAGAAAACAGTGGAAAATTGATTGAAAAAACGACCGGTTTGAATTATACTATCGTTATAAGATTTTTTGCTGACTGCAAATCCTTGGCAAAGAATCCAGAATCTGGCTTTTGCAAAGGCACATCACACAGGGAGGAAACGCAGGTTGAAGGGCTGGTATAAGGCACTGGAGGATCTTGTCTGGCTGACCCAGCTGGGCCTGAATATGCTGCTGCCGCTGGTCATGTGTCTGGGCGGTGCATGGTGGGCGGTGAACAACTGGAGCTGGCCGGAATGGGTGTTCCTGCCGGCCATCCTGTTGGGGCTTGCTGCCGGGGCACAGAACTTCTGGTATTTTGCAAAGGAACACATGGACCGCACCAAAAAGGAAAAACCAAAGCGGGTGGGGTTCAACTCGCATCAGTAAACTTAACAGGAGGTTTCCCTTTATGAAACTGCAGCCGGAATCCAAAAAGGAGCTGACCCGCATCGCCTGCGGCACGGCCATCTGTACCGCCGTCATGTGGGTGATCTTTGCAGCTCTGCACCTGGTTGGCTGGGTGAAATTTGACTATACCGTTGTTCTGGGCAGTCTCATCGGCGCGGCCGTGGCCATAGGCAACTTTGCGGGCATCTGCCTCGTATGCCAGAAGGTCATCGACGAGCAGGATGAGAAACGGCGCAAAGCGACATTGCAGGCTTCCTACAATGTCCGGATGCTTTTGCAGGCGGTGTGGATCATCGTTGCCATCGGGGCACCGGTGTTCCAGCCGTTTGCCGGTGTTCTGCCGCTGCTTTTCCCGCGTGTTACAATTTACTATCTGCAAATAACCGGCAAGTACAAGCCTCTTGCACCGGCCGGGCCTTCGGTGGATGTCTCTGTGGAGGATGACCCCGAACCCGCACCGGAGCCGGAAGCTGAACCCCGTGACGAAGGGGGTGAAACGTAACAAATGGAACTGAACGGCGCAAAGATCCTGTATACCATCCATACCGACATCCCCCTGCTGGGCGATTTCAAGATCACCCAGACCCTGGTCAGTACCTGGATCGTCATGGCGCTGCTTTCGGGTTTTGCCATCTGGCTGGGCAGCAATCTCAAGCTGGAAAATGTCTCAAAGCGGCAGGCCGCCGCCGAGTTCATCGTAGAACGGCTGGACCAGTTCGTGCACGACAATATGGGCTATCACTTTGATCAGTATATCCCGCTCATCGGCGCGATCTTCGCTCTGAGCATCGGCTGCAACCTCATCAGTGTCATCGGCCTGTGGAGCCCCACAGCCGACCTGAACACCGAGGCGGCGTGGGCCATCGTGGTGTTCGTGCTGATCATGTACTACAAGATCAAGACCAACGGCATCCTTTCCTACCTGAAAGGTCTTTTGGACCCCATCTTCATCATGGCACCCATCAATGTGCTGTCGGAGGTTTCCACCCCCGTCAGTATGGCGTTCCGTCACTTTGGCAACATCTTGTCCGGTACGGTCATCTCCACACTGCTGTACTGGGCGCTGGCAAGCCTGAGCCACGTCATTTTCGGCTGGCTGCCGGGTGCCTTGAGCCAGATCCAGCTGTTCCAGATCGGCATCCCGGCCTTTACGGGCCTGTATTTCGACTGGTTCGGCGGCTGTATTCAGGCGTTCATCTTCTGTACCCTGACCGCAATTTTCATCAAACGTGCTGCCGGTGAGGACTAAGCCCTCACAACGGCATCTCCCAAAACAAAAAACTTTTTTGGAGGACAAATCTTATGACTGACTTTCAGTACCTCGCTCGTGGTATCGCTCTGGCAGGCTGCGGCATCGGCGCAGGCTGTGCACTGATCGCAGGTATCGGCCCCGGTATCGGCGAAGGCAACGCAGCAGCTGCTGCCTGTGAAGCTGTGGGCCGTCAGCCCGAGTGCAAGAGCGACGTTACCAGCACCCTGATCCTGGGCGTTGCACTTTCCGAGACCACCGGTATTTACGGCTTCGTCACCGGCCTGCTGCTGATCTTCCTGGCACCCGGTATGTTCATGAAGTTCCTGGCATAAGCGGAACCTTTTACAAAATAACGAAAGGAGACGCTTATGGAACTGTACCAGGCGTTGATCACGCTGGACGGCTGGACCTTTCTGGCCCAGATCTGCAACCTGATGATCCAGCTGTTCATCTTCAAAAAGTTCCTGCTGAATCCGGTCAAAAACGTGATCGCAGAGCGCAAGGCGAAGGCAGACAGCCAGATCGCCGATGCCACCAAGCTGCGCACCGAAGCCGAAGCCATGAAGGCAGAGTACGAGCAGAACCTGCAGAATGCCCGCGCCGAGGCCAACGAGATCGTTGCCAATGCGCAGAAGACGGCTACCGCCCGCGGCGAAGAGATCGTGGGCGAGGCCCGCGCGCAGGCTGCTGCCCTCAAGCAGAAGGCCGAAGCCGACATTGCGCAGGAGCGCAAGAAGGCCGTGAACGAGGTCAAGGACGAGATCGGCGGCATCGCCATGGAGATCGCCTCCAAGGTGGTGGAGCGTGAGATCAGCGAGAAGGACCACAAGGATCTGATCGACGAATTTATTAAAAATGTGGGTGAAGCATCATGACCGAGACTGCAAGGATGTACGGCGGAAGCCTGTACGATCTGGCGGCGGAGGAAGGGCTGGAGGCCCGCATTCTGGGTGAGCTGGACGAAGCCGTGGCGCTTTTTAAGGCAAACCCGGACTACCTGCATCTGCTCAGCACCCCCAGCATCCCGAAAAGAGAGCGCTGCGGCCTGCTGGATGAAGCACTGCGGGATCAGGTCCACCTCTATGTGCTGAACTTTTTGAAGATCCTGTGCGAGAAGGGCACCCTGCGGGAGCTGTCCGGCTGCGCACGGGCTTACCGTGTGCGCTACAATCAGGCGCACGGCATTCTGGAAGCAACGGCGACCACTGCAGTGGCAATGACGGAGCAGCAGGCAAAGAGCCTGCACGAAAAGCTGGAAAAGCTCACCGGCAAGACCATCGACCTGAAAACAAAGGTCGATCCGGCAGTGCTGGGCGGCATCCGGCTGGATATTGAAGGCACCGAGCTGGACGGCACGGTGCAGAACCGTCTGTCCGCCCTGCGCAGGGATATTGCTTCCGTGACACTGTGATCGAATTTCCACCCGAAAGATTTTTAAGAATTGAGTGGTGAACAAACAAAGATGCAACTGAAACCTGAAGAGATCTCCAAGATCATCC
This sequence comes from Faecalibacterium sp. AF10-46, assembly GCF_003604105.1. Taxonomy (NCBI): domain Bacteria; kingdom Bacillati; phylum Bacillota; class Clostridia; order Eubacteriales; family Oscillospiraceae; genus Faecalibacterium; species Faecalibacterium sp. AF10-46. The sequence goes on from NZ_QVGY01000011.1 coordinate 21,127, forward strand.
GTGCGCAGATCAAGCATTACGAAAATGCCATCGAGCAGAGCGAGACCGGCACGGTCATTATGGTGGGCGACGGAATCGCCCGCGCCAGTGGTCTGGAAAAGTGCATGGCAGGTGAGCTGCTTCAGTTTGATAACGGCGAATACGGCATGGCCCAAAATCTGGAGGAGAACACCGTCTCCATCGTTCTGCTGGGCTCCGACGTCGGCATCAAGGAAGGCAGCACTGTCAAGCGCACCGGCAAGGTGGTGTCCGTGCCGGTGGGCGAAGCCATGATCGGCCGCGTGGTCAACGCGCTGGGCCAGCCCATCGACGGCGCAGGCCCCATCGAGACCACCGAGTTCCGCGCCATTGAAAGCCGCGCTCCCGGCATCATCGACCGTCAGCCGGTCAAAGAGCCGCTGCAGACCGGCATCAAGGCCATCGACTCCATGATCCCCATTGGCCGCGGCCAGCGCGAGCTGATCATCGGCGACCGCCAGACCGGCAAGACCACCATCGCCTCCGATACCATCATCAACCAGAAGGGCAAGGACGTCATCTGCATTTACGTTGCCATCGGTCAGAAGCGCTCTACCGTGGCAAACCTTGTGCAGAGCCTGACCGAGGCCGGCGCTATGGGCTACACCATCGTGGTGTCCGCAACGGCATCCGAGCTTTCGCCCCTGCAGTATATCGCACCCTACTCCGGCTGTGCCATGGGCGAATATTTCATGCATCAGGGCAAGCATGTCCTCATCATCTACGACGATCTGTCCAAGCACGCCGTGGCCTACCGTGCACTGTCGCTGCTGATCCGCCGTCCCCCGGGACGTGAGGCCTACCCCGGCGACGTGTTCTATCTGCACTCTCGTCTGCTGGAACGCGCGGCCAAGCTCTCCAATGAGCTGGGCGGCGGCAGCCTGACGGCTCTGCCCATCATCGAGACGCAGGCGGGCGATGTTTCCGCCTACATCCCCACGAATGTCATTTCCATCACCGATGGTCAGATCTTCCTGGAGACGGAGCTGTTCCACTCCGGTGTCATGCCGGCAGTCAACCCCGGCATCTCGGTGTCCCGTGTGGGCGGCAATGCCCAGATCAAGGCCATGAAGAAGGTCGCCGGCACTCTGAAGCTGATCTACTCCCAGTACCGCGAGCTGCAGAGCTTTGCACAGTTCGGTTCCGATCTGGATGCCGACACCAAGGCCCGCCTTGCACAAGGTGAGCGCATCGTGGAAGTGCTCAAGCAGAACCGTTCCGCTCCCGTGCCTGTGGAAAAGCAGGTGGCCATCCTGTATGCGACCATTCACGATCACCTTGTGAAGGTCAAGGTGCCGGACGTGGCCGAGTATGAGAAGGGCCTGTACGAATATCTGGACAACAATGCTGCGGGTGCCGCCGTCATGGAGACCATCCGCACCACCGGCAATCTGGATAAGGACACTGAGGAGCAGCTTAAGAGCGTGCTCACGGCCTACACCGAAAGCTTCGTCAAAGCGCACTAAGGAAGGAGGCGTAACGCATGGCTGGTTCCATGAAGGACATCAAGCTGCGCATCAAAAGCGTAGAGAGCACCATGCAGATCACCAAGGCAATGGAACTGGTGGCTTCCTCCAAAATGCGCCGCGCCAAGGAACGGGTGGAGCACAGCCGCCCCTACTTTGAAACGCTGCATGAGACTTTGACCAAGATCGCCGCGGCCGACCCCCGCGCCCGCAACCCCTACCTGCGCCGTGACGAAGTGAAGCGCACCCTGCTCATCGTGATCGCAGGCGACCGCGGCCTTGCCGGTGGATACAATTCCAACGTGCTCAAGCAGGCCGGGGCCGAAGAAGGCGAAGTGCTGGTGCTGCCCATCGGCAAGCGCTCGGCAGAGTATTTCGTCCACCACGAGGTGCCCCTGTTCACGCAGGAGGTGCTGCTGGCGGCAGATGTCTCGGTGGGCGAGTGCTTCCAGCTGTCCCGCCAGATCACCGAGGGCTACCTCAAGGGCGAGTACGATGCGGTAAAGATCTGCTACACCCGGTTCGATTCCATGATGACCCAGACTGCAGCCACCATGGAGGTGCTGCCGCTGTCCATCGAACCTACCGAGCAGCAGAAGGCGGATGCCCGCCGCAGCCAGATCCTGTACAAGCCCAGCAGCGAGGAAGTATTCAGCGCGATCATCCCGGAGTATGTGGCAGGCATCGTCTACGGTGCCGTGTGCGAGAGCGTAGCCAGTGAGCTTGCCGCCCGCCGCACTGCCATGGATGCCGCCACCAAGAACGCCGGTGAGATGATCGACCATTTGAACCTGTATTATAACCGTGCCCGTCAGGCTGCCATCACGCAGGAGATCACCGAGATCGTGGCCGGCGCGGAGATTTAAAACCTATCAAAAAGGAGTTGTAGCCTATGTCCGAAAAACATATCGGCAAGGTGCTCCAGGTCATCGGCCCGGTGCTGGACATCCAGTTTGAGGATGGCCAGCTGCCGGAGCTGCTCAACGCCATCGAGATCGACAACCACGGCGAAAAGCTGGTGGTCGAGGTGGCACAGCACACCGGCGATAACGTGGTGCGCTGCATTGCAATGAACAGCACCGATGGTCTGGTGCGCGGCACCGAAGCCGTGGATACCGGCGAACCCATCAAAGTGCCCGTGGGCGACCAGTGTCTGGGCCGCGTGTTCAACCTGCTGGGTGAGCCCGTGGACAACAAGCCCGCCCCGGCCCCGGAGGCCTACTGGCCCATCCACCGCCCTGCTCCCAGCTACGAGGAGCAGCAGTCCACCACCGAGATCCTGGAGACCGGCATCAAGGTCGTGGACCTGATCTGCCCCTACGCAAAGGGCGGCAAGATCGGTCTGTTCGGCGGTGCAGGCGTCGGCAAGACGGTCCTGATCCAGGAGCTGATCTATAACATCGCCACCGAGCACAACGGCTACTCGGTGTTCACCGGTGTTGGCGAGCGCACCCGTGAGGGCAACGACCTGTACGGCGAAATGACCGAGAGTGGCGTTATCAACAAGACTGCGCTGGTCTATGGCCAGATGAACGAACCCCCGGGAGCCCGTATGCGCGTGGCACTGTCCGGCCTGACCATGGCGGAGTATTTCCGCGATGTGAAGAATCAGGATGTGCTGCTCTTCATCGATAACATCTTCCGCTTCACGCAGGCAGGCTCTGAGGTGTCCGCACTGCTGGGCCGTATGCCCTCTGCCGTCGGCTACCAGCCCACGCTGGCCACCGAGATGGGCGCTCTGCAGGAGCGCATCACCTCCACCCGCAAGGGTTCCATCACCTCGGTGCAGGCCGTCTACGTGCCCGCCGACGACCTGACCGACCCGGCCCCTGCCACCACCTTTACCCATCTGGATGCCACCACGGTCCTGAGCCGTGACATTGCTTCGCAGGGCATCTATCCCGCTGTGGACCCGCTGGATTCCACCAGCCGCATCCTCAGCCCGGAGGTCGTGGGTCAGGAGCACTACGAGATCGCCCGCGCCGTCCAGAAGGTGCTGCAGCGCTACAAGGAGCTGCAGGACATCATTGCCATCATGGGCATGGACGAGCTGAGCGAGGAAGACAAGCGCACGGTCAGCCGCGCCCGCAAGGTGCAGCGCTTCCTGAGCCAGAGTTTCCACGTGGCAGAGCAGTTCACCGGTATGCCCGGCCAGTATGTGCCGCTCAAGGAGACCCTGCGCGGCTTCAAGATGATCCTGAACGGCGAGTGCGACGAGCTGCCCGAGAGCGCATTCCTGTTCGCGGGCACCATCGATGACGTGTTCGCAAAAGCGAAGAAAGGGTAAACCATGACGACCTTTCATCTGACGGTGGTCACGCCGGACGGCTGCGCTTTTGACGGGCAGGCCGAGCGCATCGTCTGCCGCGCCATTGACGGCGATCTGGCCATCCTTGCCAAACACGGGGATTACTGCACCGCGCTGGGCATGGGCGAAGCCCATATCGTGGATGCCGAGGGCCAGCGCCGCCGCGCCGCCTGCATGGGCGGGCTGCTGAGCGTGCTGGATGGCGAAGTGCGTCTGGTCGCCACCACATGGGAGTGGGCCGAGGAGATCGATCAGGCCCGCGCCGAGGCTTCCAAGAAGCGCGCGGAGGAGATCCTTGCGCAGAAGAACCTCGACCAGAAGGACTACGAGCTGGCTCAGGCGCGTCTCAAGCGCGCACTGGTGCGTACCTCTATCCACTGAGATAAGAAAAAAGGAGCCATTGCACCAACTGTGCGGTGGCTCCTTTTGCGTGCAAAAAATGAAGTGGAAATTTACACCATGTTTGCCTTTTCGATCAGGCTGCGGATGTGGTGAGCCAGCATTTCAATGGCGGTGGTGTTCTCGCCGCCGTTGGGCACAATGATGTCTGCATTGCGCTTGCTGGGTTCCACAAAGGCCTCGTGCATAGGCTTGACGGTGGTCAGGTACTGCTCGATCACGCTGTCCAGACTGCGGCCGCGCTCCTTCACGTCGCGTACCAGACGGCGCAGGATGCGCTCGTCGGCATCGGTATCCACAAAGATCTTGTAGTCGAACAGGGCGCACAGCTCCGGCTCCACAAAGGGCAGGATGCCTTCCACGATCAGCACCGGTGCGGGCTCGATGTGCTGTCCTTGTCGCTGCGGTTGTGGTTGGAGTAGTCGTACACCGGGCAGTCGATGGCGCGGCCTGCCTTCAGCTCCTGCAGATGGTAGATCAGCAAAGCGTTGTCAAAAGCATCCGGGTGGTCGTAGTTCAGCTTGCAGCGCTCCTCAAAGGGCAGCTCGTCGTGGCGCTTGTAATAGCTGTCGTGGGAGATCAGGCGCACTTCATCCTCGCCAAAACGCTCCTTCAGCCGCAGAGCAAGGGTGGTCTTGCCGCTGCCGGAGCCGCCTGCAATGCCAATGATCAGATTATTCATAGGGGTCCCTCCTGCATCATCCTGCCGTTTTGGGTGGAAAAAAGGGCAGGAATGGATTATAATAGGTACAAAGCTGCCTGTCCGGGACACAGCGCCGGGCGGGCTTGTTCCTGTACATCATAACACAAACCGGCACATTTTTACAGCCCCAGGGCTGCAAATGTGTGAGATAAGGGAAAATGCCATGCAGAAAAAACAATTTCAGCAAAATATGAAGGACAAGGTCCGGGTGTTTGAGGATGGCGGCATCCGCCTGCTCAAACGGGGACAGAAGGGCGTGGTACACGCTATTTTCAGCCGTTTTGGCCTAGTGCTGGTTCTGCTGCTTTTACAGGCGTTCGCGCTGTTCAGCCTGCTGCAGTGGTTCGGCGAGCTGCTGCCGCATTATTTTGGCGGCACCCTGCTGGTAACAGCGGCAATGATGGTCTATCTGCTCAATCAGGACATGGACAACAGCGTGCGCATTACATGGCTGGTGGTCACAGCGCTGATGCCGGTGCTGGGCGTGCCGCTGTTCTGGTACACCAAAAGTGATGTGGGCCACAATGCCCTGAAGCACCGCCTGCTGGATCTGGAGGGCCAGACCCGCGCCCAGCTGCCGCAGAATGAGCAGACCGTGGAGCTTTTGCAGGAGCAGGCACCCGAAGCGATGCCGCTGGCACGGTATCTGCGGGGCAAGGGAGGCGGTTTTCCGGTCTATGCCGACACGGTGGCCACCTACTTCAACGGCGGCGAAGCCATGTTCGATGAAATGCTGCGCCAGCTGGAAACGGCAAAAAAGTACATCTTTCTGGAATATTTCATCGTGGATGAAGGCCTGATGTGGGGCCGCATTCTGGAAGTGCTGGCACGCAAGGCGGCGCAGGGGGTGGATGTGCGGGTGATGTATGACGGCACCTGTGAGTTTTCCACCCTGCCGCGGGATTACCCCAGCCGGCTGGAAGCGCTGGGCATCCAGTGCAAGGTGTTCTCGCCGGTCACGCCCTTTGTTTCCACTCACTACAACTACCGCGACCACCGCAAAATTCTGGTCATTGATGGCCAAGTGGGCTTTACCGGCGGCGTGAATCTGGCAGATGAGTACATCAACCACATAGAAAAGTATGGCCGCTGGAAGGACTCGGCCCTGATGCTGGAAGGCGAAGGCGTGCGCTCCATGACGGCGCTGTTCCTGCAGATGTGGTGCATCCTGCGTCAGCCGGAGTTTGAGCAGTTCCTGTCCGATCCCATCCCGGCGGCAGCAAACGCCAAGGGCTTTGTGGTGCCCTACGGAGACTGCCCGCTGGACGGTGAGCGGGTGGGCGAAATGGTGTACATGGATATGCTCAACCGCGCCCGGAAGTATGTGCACATCATCACGCCGTATCTGATTTTAGACGGCGAGCTGGAAACGGCCCTGCGCTTTGCGGCAGAGCGCGGTGTGGATGTGCACCTGATCCTGCCCGGCAAGCCGGATAAGTGGTTCGTTTATGCACTGGCCAAGACCCACTACAAGGCGCTGATTTCTTCGGGTGTGAAGATCAGCGAGTGGCAGCCCGGCTTTACCCATGCGAAGATCGTGATCGCCGACGGCGTGGAAGCTGTGGCGGGCACCATCAATCTGGACTACCGCAGCCTGTACCATCACTTTGAAAACGCGGTCTGGATGCGCGGCACCGACTGCATTGCCAACATGGAAGCGGATTTTCAGGATACGCTCACCCGGTGCCGCAGGGTGGAGCAGACGAAAGAAAGCATCTGGCAGGGCAAAAAGCTGCTGCATCTGGCGGGCATCCTGCTCAAGTTTATTGCGCCGCTGGTGTGAAAGACTCCTTCCGCCATGGCTGCGTAAGCAGACAGGAGAAGCTCTGAATACAAAAAGGCCCGCTGCCTTTCGACAGCGGGCCTTTTGTTACCGATTTAAATAAAAATCAGCGCTTAGTTCTGCTTCATGCGAGCGAAGCAGTCAGAGCAGTAGACCGGACGGTCCTCACGGGGCTGGAAGGGGACCTTGCAAGCCTTGCCGCAAGCTGCGCAGACAGCATCGAACATCTGACGCTCACCGCTGTTGCTGCGTGCGCCGCCGTTCTTGCGGGCGTCACGGCAGGGCTTGCAGCGCTGGGGCTGATTCTCGAAGCCGCGAGATGCGTAGAACTCCTGCTCACCAGCAGTCCAAACAAATTCCTTACCGCAGTCCTTGCAGACCAGAGTCTTGTCTTCAAACATAGTAGTATCTCCTCTTTAGTTAGTTCTTGCCCACGGAAGGATTGTAACCATACCTTTGGTTTTGGGACCATCGCGCTGATCAGTAAGCTTACCAGGGGCTTGAATGAATGGACGTCCTCCAATTGAGGACTTTTCTATTGTACCGTTCTTTTTGAAATTTGTCAACCAAAAAACAACCATTCGCCTTGCTATTTGTATAGATAGCACAATCCGACAGGGCTGATTTGGGTAAAATAACTGCCGGAAGATGAAAAGGGGCTGCCGCACATTCCGTGCAGCAGCCCCTGCAAAGCCCTTTGGAAAACGATTACTTCTCGAGGACTTCCTTGGTGTCGCGGGCGATCATCAGCTCCTCGTCGGTAGCAATGACCAGAGTGCGCACCTTTGCGCCCCAGGCAGTGATCTCGCACACATCGCCCACGGGGTGCTTGTTCTTCTCGGTATCGATGCGGATGCCCAGCCAATCCATGTGGTGGCAGACTTTTGCACGGGCGATCGCGTCGTGCTCGCCGATGCCGCCGGTAAAGACGATGGCATCCACGCCGCCCATGGCAGCGATGTAAGCGCCAACGGTCTTCTTGATCTGATAGTTCAGCATATCAGAGGCCAGAATAGCACGCTTGTTGCCAGCCTCAGCAGCCTCCTCCACATCACGCTTGTCGCTGGAAACACCGGAGATGCCCAGCAGGCCGGACTTCTTGTTCAGGATCTCGTCCAGCTCGTGGCCGGTGATGTTCAGGGTGTACTTCAGGTAGTTGACCACAGAGGGGTCCAGGTCGCCGCAGCGGGTGCCCATCATCAGGCCGGCCAGCGGGGTCATGCCCATGGAGGTGTCCACGACCTTGCCCTGATCCACAGCGGCAATGGAGGAACCGTTGCCCAGATGGCAGGTGATCAGCTTCAGGCGCTCAATGGGCTCTTCCAGATACTCGGCAGCCTTGTGCGCAACGTACTTGTGGCTGGTGCCGTGGAAGCCGTAGCGGCGCACGCCGTACTTCTCATAGTACTCATACGGAATGGCGTACATATAAGCCTTCGGAGGCATGGTGCTGTGGAAAGCGGTATCGAACACAGCCACCATGGGGATGTTGCCGAACACCTTGCGTGCGGCCTCGATGCCCAGAATGCCGGCGGGGTTGTGCAGGGGAGCCAGAGGGCTCAGCTCGCGGATGGTCTCGATGACCTCGTCGGTGATCAGGCAGCTCTCCTTGAACTTCTCGCCGCCGTGCACGACACGGTGACCGATGGCATCGATCTCGCTCACGTCGTTGATGCACTTGCCTTCGCCGGTGGTCATCTTCTTCACGACCTCGGCAAATGCCTCGGTGTGGGTGGGGAAGATGGCGGGCGTGGTGGCCTTGTGGCCGTTTGCCTCATGGGTAATCATGCTGCTTTCCATGCCAATGCGCTCGCACAGGCCCTTGCACAGCACCTTCTCGCCGTCCATATCGATCAGCTGATACTTCAGAGAAGAAGAGCCGCAGTTAATAACCAGAACTTTCATCTGTGTTGCCTCCTGTATGTTTTTGGTCTGCCCTCTTTTTAAACCTGAGGACAGAATTTTACAGATTCCTGTGTTTATTATATAATAGGGTGGGCGGCTTTTCAAGCCGCAACCCGGGCAAAGCGGTAAAGCTTGTGTACAAGGTTTTTGTACATCCTGCCCACAAATGCGCAAAACCACTGCAGTTTTCTGTATATACGATATAAATTTAACAATCTTTCCGAGGGCGCAGCAGCCCTGCAGAGGAGCTCATCTATGAAATTTGCCGGTATCATTGCAGAGTACGACCCCTTTCACAACGGCCATGCATGGCAGCTGGCGCAGGCAAAAGCGCTGGGAGCACAGCATGTGGCGGTGGCCATGAGCTGCGGGCTGACCCAGCGCGGCGCACTGCCGCTGCTGCCGGAAACGGTGCGGGTGCAGGCCGCCCTGCAGTGCGGGGCAGATCTGATATTTGCGCTGCCTGCGCCCTGTGCCTGTGCGGGGGCAGAGGCTTTTGCCCGGGCGGGGGTGCGCATCCTTGCCGCCGCCGGGTGCGATGCGCTGGTGTTCGGGGCAGAGATGCCGGACGCAGCCCTGCTGATGGAAGCTGCCCGGGTGCTGTGCAGCGCAGCCTACCGCACCGAGCTGAAACGCCAGCTTGCGGCCGGGGCGCGCAGCTTTGCGGCGGCGCGGCAAGCGGCGGTGGAAGCGCTTTGTCCGGGCACGGCGCTGGCCGCGCTACTGGATAAGCCCAACAACAATCTGGCAGTGGAATACTGCAAGGCCATTCTGGAACAGGAGGCACCCATGACCCCGGTGCCGCTGCCCCGCGTGGGGGCGGGCCACGGGCAGGCCCTTGCCGAAAGCGGCCACGCACAGTTTGCCAGCGCCAGCGCGCTGCGTGCCCTCTGGGCAGAGCAGGGCGCGGATGCGCTGACTCCTTATGTGCCGGAAAAAGCACTGGAGCTGTATAAAAAAGCGGAAATCGACGGAATGTATACGGATCATGCCGCTGCGGGCCGGTGTGAGCTGGCTCTGCTGCGGGCGGCCTGTGCCCGGCCGGAACCTTTTGCCGCAGTGCGGGGCGTTTCCGAGGGATTGGACCACCGGCTGGAAAACGCCGTGCGCAGCTGCACCGGCCTGCCCCAGCTGCTGGACGCGCTGACCACTGTGCGTTACCCCCGCGCCCGGATGCGCCGCCTTGCCATGGATGCTGCACTGGGCTATACGGCAGATACAGTGCCCGCTCTGCCGCCCTATCTGCACCTGCTGGGGGCAAGGCGGGAAGCACTTGTGCTGCTGAAGCATGCATCCCTGCCGCTGAGCCACTCGCTGGCAAAGCTGGAAAAAGAAAATGCAGACTGCGCCCGCATGGCGGCGGCACAGGCAGCAGCCAGCGATTTTGGCGCACTGTGCCGCCGGGTGCCCGGGCCGATGGGGGGAGTATATCGTCAAAAAAATATCTTTTTGACGAATTGACAAAAAATAATCGAAAAAATTTTATGCAGAAACACTTGTGCCCGGACGGTTTGTGGTGTATGATTAAAGCAATGCAATGTTGGATACAACAAATGAGAATGGAATCAGAAAACCGCACGCAATAAGGAGGAAACTTCATGGCACTTCATGTTCTGGACGAAGCCAACCGCTGTCTGGGCTGCAAAAAGCCGCTGTGCCAGCAGGGCTGCCCCATCCACACCAACATCCCGGAGGTCATTCGGCTGCTCAAGGCAAACCAGATGGACGAAGCTGGCAGGATGCTGTTTGAGAATAACCCGCTGACCACCGTTTGTGCGTTGGTGTGCAACCACGAGAACCAATGCGAGGGCCACTGCGTGCGCAACCGGATGCCCAGCCACGACCCGGTGCACTTCTCCATTATTGAGGACTACATTTCCACGACCTACGCCAACAAAATGACCGCCGGCCCTGCCCCCAAAAACGGCATGAAGGCGGCAGTCGTTGGCTCCGGCCCGGCGGGCCTGACCATTGCGGTGCTGCTGGCACGCTGGGGCTACGATGTGACCATCTTTGATGCCCGCGATAAAATTGGCGGCGTCATGCGCTACGGTATCCCCAACTATCGCCTGCCGGACAGCGTGCTGGACGATTTCCAGTACCGCCATCTGGAGCTGAAGGGCATCAAGGTGCGGCCCAACACCACCATCGGCAAGACCATCACCATCGATGATCTGTTCCGCGACGGCTACAAGAGCGTGTTCATCGGTGCCGGTCTGTGGAAGGCCAACGCCATGCATATCAAGGGCGAAACTTTGGGAAATGTAGCTTTTGGCATCGACTATCTGGCAAACTCCAAGGCGTTCCGTCTGGGCAGCGATATTGCCGTGATCGGCGTGGGCAACTCTGCCATGGACTGCGCCCGCACCGCCATCCGCAACGGTGCCCGCCACGTCACCTGCTATGCCCGCCGCGACGAGAGCTGCATCAGCGCCTCCGAGTACGAGGTGAGCTATGCAAAGCTGGAGGGCGTGGGCTTCCGCTTCTGCAAAGCACCGGTGGAGATCCGGGAGAACGGCCTGATCTGCCGCGATACCGTCAAGGGCGAAGATGGCAGGTTCACTCAGGTGGAGGGCAGTGAGATTTTCTACCCCCACACCGGCGTGATCGTGTCGGTCAGTCAGGGCTCGGAGAGCAACCTCGTCAAGACCACCACCGGCATCGAGACCAACCAGAAGGGTCTGCTCACCGTCAGCGAGGACGGCAGCACCACCCGCGAGGGCGTATTTGCCGGCGGCGATGCCGTGATGGGCGCACGCACCGTGGTGGAGGCGGTGGCTGTGGCCAAGAAGGTGGCCGAATCCATGGATGCCTACATGAAGAGCCTGCCTGCAGAAGAAGTGGCTGACCCCTATGCCAATATCCCGGTGTTCCAGACCCCCACTTCGGACGTGCTGGCAAAGCAGGAGATCTGACGAAATAAAGACAAACTTGGAAGAAACTGTAAAGCTTCTGCGTCTTTGCCGATCTTTGCCGCTCCGTTTGTTGACGGGGCGGCTTTTGCCTTGTATACTATTCATATACTTACTCCTGATTTGTACAAACTGGATATAAAACGGTGAAAGGCGGTGGACGCTATCCTGAAAGCATCCCTCCCGAAACTGCGGGAAAAATTATTGGAAGCGCTGCAGGCAGTGCTGCCCATTGCAGCCATCGTGCTGGTGCTCTGTTTTACCATTGCGCCGGTGTCGCCCAGCATCCTGCTGTGCTTTTTGCTGGGTGCCGCCATGATCGTGGTGGGCATCATGTTCTTCACACTGGGCGCGGAGATGAGCATGACCCCCATGGGCGAGCGCGTGGGTGCGGTGATCACCAAAAGCCGGAAGCTGCCGGTGATCTTGGGCATCGGCTTTCTGCTGGGCTTCCTCATCACCATTTCGGAGCCGGACCTGCAGGTGCTGGCAAATCAGGTGCCCTCCATCCCGAACCGCACCCTTATTTTATCGGTGGCGGCGGGCGTGGGCCTGTTTCTGGTGTTTGCCTTCCTGCGTATGCTCATTGGCATCTCGCTGCCAAAGCTGCTGGTGCTGTTCTACGGCATGATCTTTCTTCTGGCGGCGTTTGTGCCCAAGGAATTTCTTGCTGTGGCCTTTGACTCCGGTGGTGTGACCACCGGCCCCATGACTGTGCCCTTTATCATGGCGCTGGGCGTGGGTGTTTCGTCCATCCGCGGCGACCGCCACGCGGCGGACGACAGCTTTGGTCTGGTGGCCATGTGTTCCATCGGCCCCATTCTGGCAGTGCTCATTCTGGGCATCGTGTTCCGCGCCTCGGACAGCACCTATATCCCGCCGGTGCTGCCGGAGGTGAGCGACTCGGTGGAGCTGTGGCAGCTGTTCCATGTCAGCCTGCCTACGTATCTGGAAGAGATCGCTGTCTCGCTGCTGCCCATCATTGTGATGTTCGGCATTTTTCAATTTGCGGCTCTGCACATGGACCGCCGGTCGCTGGGCCGCATTGCGGTGGGTCTTGCGTATACCTACGTGGGCCTTGTGCTGTTCCTCACCGGCGCAAATGTGGGCTTTATGCCCGCCGGTAATTATCTGGGTCAGGTGCTGGCCGGGCAGAGCTTCCGCTGGATCATCATTCCCATTGGAATGCTCATCGGTTACTTCATCGTCAAGGCCGAGCCGGCCGTCTATGTGCTGAACAAGCAAGTGGAAGAGGTGACCGACGGTGCCATTTCGGCCAAGGCCATGGGCATGGCACTCTCGGCAGGTGTTTCCATCTCGGTGGGCCTTGCCATGGTGCGGGTGCTCACCGGTATTTCCATTTTGTGGTTCCTCGTGCCGGGCTATGTGTTTGCCATCGGCATCTCCTTTGTGGTGCCAAAGCTCTTCACAGCCATCGCGTTTGACGCGGGCGGTGTGGCTTCCGGCCCCATGACGGCTACCTTCCTGTTGCCGCTGGCACAGGGCGCATGCGTAGCGGTGGGAGGCAACATCGTCACCGACGCTTTCGGCGTGGTGGCGATGGTCGCCATGACGCCGCTCATCACGGTGCAGCTGATGGGCCTTGTGGCACAGCTGCGCACCCGCAAGGCCCGGCGGCTGCAGCCTGCGGCCGTGGGTGAGGCCTTTGCCGGACTGCCGGACGATGATATCATTGAACTGTAAGGAGGGTGCGGTATGAGTACATTGTTTTTGCTGGTCACCATCACCGACCGCCGCTCCACCGATGCCTTTCTGCAGCTGTATGAGAGCCACGGCGTGAATGTGAGCCTGCGCACTGTGGGCAGCGGCACCGCCGTGCGGGAAACGCTGGCCACGCTGGGTCTGGAAAAGACCGAGAAGGCGGTGCTGCTGGCGGTGGTGACAGAGGATACATGGAAGGCCGTCCGGACAGACCTGCGCCGCAAAATGCGCATCGACGTGCCGGGCACCGGCATTGCATTCACGGTGCCGCTGAGCAGCATCGGCGGCAGAAGGGCGCTGATGTTCCTCACCCAGCACCAGCCGCTGACATTGAAGGAGGAGAGCACCTTGAAGGATACCCGTTACGAACTGCTGCTGGTAATTGCCAATCAGGGCCACACCGGCACCATTATGGATGCCGCCCGCGCAGCAGGTGCTGGCGGTGGCACGGTGATCCACGCCAAGGGTACCGGCATGGAAGGCGCAGCCCAGTTCCTTGGCGTGGAGCTGGTGAACGAAAAGGAGCTGGTGCTCATCGTGGCCCGCACGCCGGAAAAGAACCGCATCATGAAAGCCATCATGGACGGTGCCGGGCCAAAGGCGGGCGCGATCGTGTTCTCGCTGCCGGTGACGGATACCGCCGGTCTGCGTCTGCTGGAGGACGAGGAACTGGTGCAGGAAACCTCTGCGCAGTAAACAACAAAATGTAATTTATTTCGGGATTATTCCGCATTTATGGGCGAAACGCTTGATAAATGCGGATTTTTTCGTTATCATAGAAGAAAGAAATTCAAGAATGAGGGACAAAAGATGATAAAGCTTTCATATGAGCAGCAGATCGCATTCAATTCGCTGTCCATCATCGTGGGCAATGCACTGTATGCGCTCACGGTGGTGCTGTTTCTTGTGCCGTCAGGCCTGATCACCGGCGGTGCCACCGGCATCGCACTGGGCATCAACCGTGCATTGGGACTGCCGGTGTCCGGTGTGCTGTTCGTCATCAACATGACCATGCTTACGGTGGGCTGGGTGCTGCTGGGGCGGCGCTTTGCCATCACCACCATTGCCAGCACCGTGCTCAGCCCCCTGTTTCTGGCCCTGTGGGAGCGGGTGTTCACAGGCTTTGTGCTCACCGATGATCTGGTGCTCAACACCATTTTTGCAGGCCTCGGCGTAGGCATTTCGCTGGGCATCACCATCCGGGCAGGCGCATCCACCGGCGGCATGGACATCCCTCCGCTGGTGCTGAACAAATATTTCCACATCCCGGTGTCGGCCAGTATGCTGGTGTTCGATATGCTCATCCTCTGCCTGCAGGCGGCGTTCAGCCCGCTGCAGCAGTGTCTGTACGGCATCGTGATGGTGATCGTGTATACGGTGGTGCTGGACAAGGTGCTCATCTTCGGCACTACCCGCACCGAGGTAAAGATCATCAGTCAGCACGCCGATGATATCCGTGAGGCCATCTTCACCCAGCTGGACCGCGGTGTGACCGTGCTGCATGGCGAGGGAGGCTACAGCCACGAGCCGGAGCAGGTGCTGCTGAGCATCGTGAGCAACCGCCAGCTGCCGAAGCTGGAAAAGCTGGCCCATGCCATCGACCCCACCTGCTTTATGATCGTGAGCCATGTGACCGAGGTGAGCGGGCGCGGCTTCTCGCTGGATAAGAATTACCAGTAAACGCTGAAAATCCCAGCAGATACTTGAAAAACAGTACCGGTTTAGGGTATAGTATAGAAGAACGGTAGGTTATGCCGTGATTTTACCCAACAGGAAAGGAAAACCATCATGTTTGATATTTTCAATATGCTCAAGAAGGAAGAACACAAGGACGCAAAGCAGGTGACCCGCGAGACCATCATCGGCGATATCCTGGATATGGACCAGACCACCGCTCCCTACTTCATGGAGATCGGCATGCACTGCCTGGGCTGCCCTGCATCCCGCGGCGAGAGCATCGAGGAGGCCTGTGCTGTCCACGGCGTGGACTGCGATGAGCTGATCGAGAAGCTGAACGAGCATCTGGCCGCAAAGAAGGCATAAATTGCTGCCCACACTGGATGCGCGTCTGGCTGCCGCCGCAGAGCTTGTGCGGCCGGGAGAGCCGGTGGCGGACATCGGCTGCGACCACGGCAAGCTGACGGCGGTGCTGGCGGCTTCGGGAAAATACCCGAAGGTGATCGGTGCCGACCTGCGGCCCGGCCCGCTGGCAAAGGCAGAGCAGACGCTGGAACATGCAGGCTGTAAAGACCGCGCTGAGCTTCGGCTTGGCGACGGTCTTTCTGTGCTTACGGAGAACGAAGTAGGCAGCATCGTGCTGGCGGGCGTTTCCGCCCAGACCACTTGGGAAATTTTAGAGAAAGCCCCGTGGGTGTTCACCGTGGGAGGGCCGCGGATCATCATGATCCCGGCCACCCGCCACGACGCGCTGCGCCGCTGGTTGTGGGAGCATGGCTTCTCCTTTGCGGCCGACCGCCCGGTGCAGGCGGCGGGCCGCTGGTACGCGGTGATGGCGGCGGAGTACACCGGCAGGGTGTATGCGCCCACCTTTGCCGAGTGCCTGTTTGGCAGTACGGGAGAGTGGCCCGAGGGAAAAGGCTACGCCGACTGGCAGAAGGCAAAGCTGCCCCGGATGCGCCTTGGCGTGCCGGATGGCAGCGCACTTGCGCAGGAAATCGATAGTTTATTAGCTGGCTTGCCCTCTCAGGCCGCTTCGCGTCCAGCTCTCCCAAAGGGAGAGCCTTTGGCAAAATGATGAACGCTGCATGGAATGCCAAGGCCTCTCACCATGGGAGAGGTGGCATTGCGTAAGCAATGACGGAGAGGGCGAGGATGGTGAAGATATGATAACAGTTAATCAGGTATACGAAGCAATGCAGGCCATCGCGCCGCTGGAGCTGGCGGAACACTGGGATAATCCCGGCCTGCTGGTGGACTGCGGCGGGCAGGTGCACCGGGTGCTGGCAGCACTGGACATCACCCCCGAAGTGGTGGCCGAAGCCGCCGCAAAGCAGTGTGAGATGATCGTGTCCCACCACCCGGTCATTTTTGATCCGCTCAAAAAGATCGGCCCGCAGGATGTGCCTTTCCAGCTGGTGCAGGCAGGCATTTCTGCCATCTGTATGCACACCAATCTGGATGCTGCCGAGGGCGGCGTGAACGAAGTGCTGGCAGGCATCTTTGACATGAAGAATATGGAAACCTTTGCCGAGGGCTGCGGCCGTGTGGGAGCTATTGAAGAAATCGCGGTTCCGGAGCTTGCCCGCAAGGCACAGCAGGAGCTTGCTGCGCGCTGCAACCAGCCGAAGAACGGCCCGGCGGTGCAGGTGAAGTTTGTGGATGCGGGTAAGCCGGTCAAGCGCTTGGCGGTCATCAGCGGTGCGGGCGGAAGCCTGTTTGCAGATGCCATTGCTATGGGCGCGGACTGCCTGCTGACCGGTGAAGCCAATCACCACCACGCCATCGATGCCAAGCGGCTGGGCCTTTCGCTCATTGCGGCGGGCCACTATGCCACCGAATTTCCGGTGACTGCCGCCGTGGCTGCAAAGCTGCGCGCCGCCCTGCCGGAGCTGGACGTGCTGGTGAGCACTGAAAACCGGGATCCGTATACGTATTTGTAAGGAAAAGCCGCTGCTTTTTCTTGCGGCGATTTTCCGGCTGAGATGAAGATTGCCGCTGCAGCCTCTTCTGTGAAAGAGTAATTCGGCAAAGCCCGCAGGCTTGGCCGAATTACAAATACAAATAAAAATTCCGCTGATTATGGCCAGAGCGAATGCGGTGGCCATTTAAAATCGTTAAATGAGGTAAACACTATGGCATTGGATGCCGCGACACTGGCCCTTACGGCAGCAGAGCTCAAAGCAACGCTGACCGACGCCAAGATCGCAAAACTATTTGAACCCACCCGTGATGAGCTGGTGCTCACCCTGCGTACCCGCACGGATACCTATGCGCTGCTGCTTTCGGCCCGCAGCGGTTCCGCCCGCGTGTGCCTGACCGAAGAAAGCTTTGAAAACCCGGAAACGCCGCCCTCCTTCTGTATGCTGATGCGCAAGCATCTCACCGGCGGCAGGCTGCTGGACGTGCACATGGAGCCGGGAGACCGCATCGTCTATTTTGATTTTCAGTGCACCAACGAGATGGGCGACCTTGTGCGCAACACCCTGTGTGCCGAATTGATGGGCCGCTACTCCAATCTGGTTCTGGTGCAGAACGGCAAGATCATTGACGCACTCAAGCGCGTGGATTTTGAGGACAGCGATGTGCGCCAGCTGCTGCCGGGCCTGCCCTACACCACGCCGCCCAAGCCTGCAAGACCGGACTTCCTGCTGGTGAGCAGTGCGTCCATCGTGGCAGCAGCCTGCCAGAGAGATCTGCCGGTGGCAGATGCCCTCAACAAGACCGTGGCCGGTGTTGGCCCGGTGGTCTGCCGCGAAGCTGCATGGCGTGCCTTTGACGGCGAACATCTGCCCGCCAATGAGCTGACCGAGGAACAGAAGCGCAAGCTTATGGCCGCCATCGACGAGCTGAAGGAAGAGCACGCAACCGGCGGTACGCCCTGCAGCGTCACCGACCCCAGCGGCAAGCCCATCGAGTATACCTTTTTCCGCCCGCAGCAGTACGGCGAAAAATATATTATAAAGGAGTGGCCCTCCTTCAACGCCATGCTGGAGGGCTACTACGCTGAGAAGGACCGCGCGGAACGCCTGCGCACCAAAAGCAAGGAGCTGCACAAGGCGGTGCACAATATGTACGAGCGCGCCGTGCGCAAGCAGGCCGCCCGTCAGGAAGAGCTTGCTGCCAGCGGCAAGAGCGAAAAGCTGCGTCTGTACGGTGAGCTGCTCTCGGCAAACCTCTATCTGGCCCAGAAGGGCATGAAGAGCATCACCGTGCCCAACTGGTACGACGAGGGCAAAGAGGTGACCATCCCGCTGGACCTGCGGTTCACACCCAGCCAGAACGCCCAGAATTTCTTCAAGAACTATAAAAAGAAGCAGACCGCCGCCCGGATGCTTGTGGACCTGCTGGCAGAGGGTGAAAAGGAGATCGCCTATCTGGAAACGGTGCTCTACGAGGTGGAGTCCGCTTCCGGCGAAGCGGCCCTCAACGAGATCCGGGCAGAGCTGAAGAGTCAGGGCTACCTGAAATACTACAAGCAGCGGGATAAGCGCCAGAAGCCTGCAGACTTCCTGCGGTTCACTTCCACCGATGGCTTTGAGATCCTGGTAGGCCGCAACAACGCCCAGAACGACAAGCTCACCCTGCACACCGCCCGGGGCAAAGACCTGTGGTTCCATGTGCAGAAGGCCCCCGGCAGCCACGTTGTGGTCATGAGCCGGGGCGAGGAGATCCCGGACACCACCAAGCAGGAGGCCGCGGAGCTGGCAGTCATCTACTCCAGCACCTACAGGGCGGGCGCCGGCGCCAAGGTGGCGGTGGACACCACCGAGGTGAAAAACATCTGGAAAGCCAGCGGTGCCAAACCCGGCATGGTGCTGTACGAGGTGTACACCACGGTCTATATCACGCCCCGGGATGGGCTGGAGGAGCAGCTGAAGAAGAGATAAAAAACGAACTCCTTCAGGCGCTTACGCGCCAGCTCCCTCACGGAGGGAGCCCTTGGCAGTACGGAAAAGTTTCCCTCTTTGCCAAGGGCTCTCCCTTTGGGAGAGCTGTCACGAAGTGACTGAGAGGGCGAGGCCGCTTCCCTTTATATAATAGGTATAATCCGCAGCAAAATCGTCCATACTACCTCTGCAAAAGCAGGGTAGGGGAGTTTTCCACCGGCAGAAAAGCCTGCGGATTGTGCATCTTGCACAGAAAATGCGCTCTTTGACAAAACGGAGAAAATAAAAAAGAAAATTCGTTCTTTTTTCTAAAAAACACTTGCCAAATGCACGAAGGTGTGATAGAATAACTCTCGGCTGCAAAGGGCTTGTGCGATACAAGTCGTGCAGGCCAGCGATATGCGTAGATGCGGGAGGTTGTCATCCGGCGATAGCTGCGATGGGTTATTTCCGCGGAGTATGTCCGATCTTAGAACCGGGCGAAAGAATTACTGACAGCGATGGAATACGTTCCCTCGGCAGAGAAGTTACTCCTCTGCGAAACGGGCGGAACCAATGTTCGGATTTGATTTGCTAATATGTTTCCGGGAGAACTGCCATGCGGTTCACCGGTTTTTATAGTGCCAAATCGAGGAACACCCGGAACTGTGTAGAGCAATTTATCGGCTCGCCTAGGGCAAAATCAATTTTTTCAGGAGGCGTAAGCAATGGCAGTCAAAGAGAAAATCAGAATCCGTCTGCAGAGCTATGATGCTCAGCTGATCGATGCCGCAGCAGAGAAGATCGTGGAGACCGCAAAGCACACCGGTGCACGCGTGTCCGGCCCCATCCCCCTGCCCACCGATCGTGAGATCGTTACCGTTCTGCGCGCTACCCACAAGTACAAGGATAGCCGCGAGCAGTTCGAGAGCCGCACTCATAAGCGTCTGATCGACATTCTGAAGCCGTCCAACAAGACGGTCGAGGCTCTGATGAGCCTCCAGCTCCCCGCTGGCGTGGACATCGAGATCAAGCTGTAAAAGACACTCGATCAAATTCGATGCCCTCGTTTCCCGAGGGGTCATGTTGGCAGTGACGTGCGCTGCCAACCAATAACCTTTACAGGAGGAAAAGAAAATGGTTAAAGGCATTATCGGCAAGAAAGTCGGTATGACCCAGCTGTTCGACGCGAACGGCAAGGTCGTTCCCGTCACCGTCATCGAGGCTGGTCCCTGCACCGTCGTGCAGAAGAAGACCGTCGAGAGCGATGGCTACCAGGCTGTTCAGCTGGGCTTCGGCGAGGTTTCCGCCAAGAAGGTCAACAAGGCAGCTGCAGGCCACTTCAAGAAGGCAAACGTTGCCCCCAAGAAGACCCTGCGCGAGTTCCGTCTGGAAGATGTTTCCGCAATGAACGTTGGCGACGTGCTGAAGGCTGATGTCTTCGCAGAGGGCGACAAGGTGGACGTTGTGGGCGTTTCCAAGGGCAAGGGCTACCAGGGCGTTATCAAGCGCTACGGTCAGCACCGTCTGCGTGAGAGCCACGGCACCGGTCCTGTTGCTCGTCATGCAGGTTCTAACGGTTCCACTTCTACCCCTGCTCGCGTGTTCCCCGGCAAGCGCCTGCCCGGCCACATGGGCTTTGTGCGCGTCACCGTGCAGAACCTGACTGTTGTCAAGGTTGACACCGAGAACAATCTGATCGCTGTCAAGGGTGCGGTCCCCGGTTCCAAGGGCACCATCATCACTCTGGCCAACAGCGTGAAGGCGTAAGGAGGAAAGCTACAATGGCAAAGTTTAACGTAGTCGATATGAACGGTCAGCATGTTAGCGAGATCGAGCTTTCCGACGCCGTGTTCGGTATCACCCCGAACGAGAAGGCTGTCCACATTGCTGTGGTGAACTTCCTGGCCAACCAGCGTCAGGGCACCCAGAACACCAAGATCCGCATGGAAGTTTCCGGCGGCGGCAAGAAGCCCTGGCGTCAGAAGGGCACCGGCCACGCTCGTCAGGGTTCCATCCGTGCACCGCAGTGGACTCACGGCGGCGTCGCTCTGGGCCCCAAGCCCCGCAGCTACAACTACCACATCAACAACAAGGTCAAGCGCCTGGCTCTGCTGAGCGTTCTGTCCGACAAGGCTGCCAATGGCAACATGGTCGTTGTTGACAAGTTCGCTTGCGATGAGTACAAGACCAAGACCGTGGTTGCAATGTTGAACGCTGTTGGCGCCGGCAAGAAGAACCTGCTGGTCAACGAGACTGTCGATGCAAAGTTCGTCAAGAGCGCTGGCAACATTGCCGGTGTGAAGACCACCTTCGCAGGCAGCGTGAACACCTACGATGTGCTGAACGCCGACAAGCTGATCATCAGCGTCGACGCAGCTAAGAAGCTCGAGGAGGTGCTTGGCTAATGAAAACCGCACATGATATCATCCTGAAGCCGGTCATTACCGAGAACTCCATGGCTGGCATCGCTGACAAGAAGTACACCTTCAAGGTCGCTACCGATGCTACCAAGGTCGAGATCGCTCAGGCCGTTGAGGTCCTGTTCCCGGGCGCTAAGGTCGCAAAGGTCAACACCATCTCTGTGCGCGGCCGTTTCCGCCGCCAGGGCATGCACGCCGGTTACACCGCTGCATCCAAGAAGGCTATCGTGACCCTGACCAAGGACTCCAAGGAGATCGAGTTCTTCAACAGCATGGTCTAAGCCGAACCCGCCGAGGGTTCCTCTATGGGGATATGACCCCGATAATAATTCATAAGATAAACAAAGGAGAATAGCACTATGGCTATCAAGAAGTATGGCCCCACTACTCCGGGCCGCCGCGGCATGACCGTCACGGATTACAGCGTCCTGTCTAAGGTCGCTCCCGAGCGCAGCCTGCTGGAGCCCATGAAGAAGCACAGCGGCCGCAACAACACCGGCCGCATCACCGTCCGTCATCAGGGCGGCGGCAACCGCACCAAGTATCGTGTCATCGACTTCAAGCGTCAGAAGACCGATATGCCCGCTACCGTCAAGACTCTCGAGTACGATCCGAACCGCAGCGCATTCATCGCTCTGGTCGAGTACACCGATGGCGTCAAGAGCTACATCATTGCTCCCGATGGCCTGAAGGTGGGCGATGTGGTCGTCAGCAGCAAGTCTGCCGATATCAAGCCCGGCAACTGCCTGCCCTTCGAGAACATCCCCGTCGGTACCATCATCCACAACATCGAGCTGTATCCCGGCCGCGGCGCTCAGCTGGTTCGTTCCGCTGGCAACATGGCTCAGCTGATGGCTAAGGAGAATGGCTACGCTCTGGTTCGTCTGCCCTCCGGTGAGATGCGCAACGTGCCCGTGAACTGCACCGCAGTCATCGGTCAGGTTTCCAACATCGACCACGAGAACGTCAACCTGGGCAAGGCTGGCCGCAAGCGCCACATGGGCGTGCGTCCCGGCAGCCGTGGTACCGTCATGAACCCCTGCGACCATCCCCACGGTGGTGGCGAGGGCCGCGCACCTGTTGGTCACTCCGGTCCTATGACTCCCTGGGGCAAGCCCGCTCTGGGTCTCAAGACTCGCAAGCATCATAAGCGCTCCGATAAGCTGATCGTGAAGCGTGCAGGTAAGTAAGAGAGGAGTTTAAGACAATGGGTAGAAGCATTAAAAAAGGACCTTTCGTCCAGGCTGCTCTTATGAAGCACGTTGAAGCGATGAACGCTTCCGGCAAGAAGCAGGTCATCAAGACCTGGAGCCGCGCCTCCACGATCTTCCCCGAATTCGTTGGTCACACCTTTGCCGTCCACGACGGCCGCAAGCATGTGCCTGTGTATGTGACTGAGGACATGGTTGGCCACAAGCTGGGTGAGTTCGTTCCCACCCGTACCTTCAAGGGCCACACTGGTAATTCTAAGTAATAGAGGGAGGAACACAACATGGAAGCTCGGGCAATTCTTCGTTATGCCCGCATTAGTCCTCGTAAGGTGTCTATCGTTATGGACCTGATCCGTAACAAGCCCCTGGACGAAGCGCTGGCAATCCTGCAGTACACCCCGAAGGCAGCTTGTGAGCCCCTTCTGAAGCTGGTGAAGTCTGCAGCCGCTAATGCGGAAAACAACTTCAATATGGACAAGAACAACCTCTACGTCGCCGAGTGCTACGTCTGCCCCGGCCCGACGCTGAAGCGCATGATGCCTCGTGCACAGGGCCGCGGCTACCGCATCCTGAAGCGCACCAGCCACATGACCGTTGTTCTGAAAGAGAAAGAGTAAGGAGGGAAAACAATGGGCCAGAAAGTAAATCCGCACGGCATTCGTGTCGGCGTTATTAAAGACTGGGACAGCCGCTGGTTTGCCTCCAAGAAGGATTTCAGCGATAACCTCGTCGAGGACCACAAGATCCGCACTGAGCTGAAGGCTCAGCTGAAGGATGCTGGTGTGCCCAAGATCGAGATCGAGCGTACTGTGGACCCGTCCACTTCCGCTCCTCGCGTAACTGTCAACATCTACTGCGCTAAGCCCGGCATGGTCATCGGCAAGGGCGGCGAAGAGCGCGTTGCTCTGCAGAACAAGCTGACCAAGGAGTATGGCAAGACTGTCATCGTCAATGTCATCGAGGTCAAGAGCGCTGCTACCAACGCTCAGCTGGTTGCTGAGGATATCGCTCGTCAGCTGGAGAACCGCGTGACCTTCCGCCGTGCCATGAAGCAGTGCATGCGCAATGCCATGAGCCCCCGCGATCGCGCAACCGTTCCCGCAAAGGGCATCAAGGCAATGTGCTCCGGCCGTCTGGGCGGCGCTGATATCGCTCGTACCGAGAGCTATCACGAGGGCACCATCCCCCTGCAGACCCTGCGTGCTGACATTGACTACGGCTTTGCAGAGGCTGCTACCACCTACGGCCGCATCGGCGTTAAGGTGTGGGTCTACAAGGGCGAAGTCCTGAAGAGCGCTAAGACCGCTCAGAAGAAGGAAGGAGGCAACAAGTAATGTTACTGCCTAAGCGTGTTAAGTACCGCCGCGTCCAGCGCGGCCGCATGACCGGCAAGGCTACCCGCGGCAACGTGGTGTGCCAGGGCCAGTACGGCCTTGTTGCTCTGGAGCCGGCATGGATCTCTTCCACCCAGATCGAGGCTGCTCGTGTTGCCATGACTCGTTACATCAAGCGTGGCGGCAAGGTGTGGATCAAGATCTTCCCCGATAAGCCCGTGACTGAAAAGCCCGCTGAGACCCGCATGGGTTCCGGTAAAGGCTCTCCCGAATACTGGGTTGCAGTTGTGAAGCCCGGCCGCGTTCTGTTCGAGCTGGCAGATGTCGATGAGGCAACTGCTCGTGAGGCACTGCGCCTGGCTATGCACAAGCTGCCCATCAAGTGCAAATTTGTTGTCCGTGAGGACTCCGTGAAGGAGGATGGCACCAATGAAGGCTAATGAACTCCGCGAAATGCAGACCGCAGAGCTGACCAGCAAGCTGGCAGACCTGAAGGCCGAGCTGTTTAACCTGCGCTTCCAGCATGCCATCAACCAGCTGGAGAACCCCGGCCGCATCGAAGCAGTCAAGAAGGACATCGCCCGCGTGATGACCGTTCTGGCTGAGAAGCAGTAAGGAGGTTAAACGATGGAAGAACGTAATCTGAGAAAGACCCGCGTCGGCGTCGTCGTGTCCGACAAGATGGATAAGACCATCGTGGTTGCCGTTAAGGATAGCGTGCAGCACCCCCTGTACAAGAAGATCCTGAAGCGTACCGCCAAGTTCAAGGCTCGTGATGAGCAGAACGAGTGCGGCATCGGTGACCGTGTTGAGATCATGGAGTGCCGCCCCCTGTCCAAGGATGTGCGCTGGCGCCTGGTCCGTATCGTTGAGAAGGCAAAGTAATTTGCCCGCTGCTTTGAACAGTTTGAAAGGAGATATCTGATATGGTTCAGATGCAAACTTATCTCAAAGTTGCCGACAACACCGGTGCCAAGGAGCTGATGTGCTTCCGCGTGCTGGGCGGCACCCGCAAGAGATACGCAAACATTGGTGACGTCGTGGTCTGCTCTGTCAAGAAGGCAGCCCCCGGCGGCTCCGTTAAGAAGGGCGACGTTGTGAAGGCTGTCATCGTGCGCAGCAAGCATGGCGTCCGCCGCGACGACGGCTCCTACATCCGTTTCGATGAGAACGCCGCCGTTATCGTTATGGCCGACAAGAGCCCCAAGGGTACCCGTATCTTTGGACCCGTTGCTCGCGAGCTGCGTGATGCCGGCTACACCAAGATCCTGAGCCTGGCTCCGGAATCGCTGTAAGGAGGTTTTAAAAATGAATAATCTTCATGTTAAAACCGGCGACAACGTTATGATCATCAGCGGCAAGGACAAGGGCCACACTGGTAAGGTCCTGCAGGTCAGCCCCTCTGAGAACAAGGTCATCGTTGAGGGCCAGAACATGGTTACCAAGCACGTCAAGCCTCGTCGTCAGGGCGAGCAGGGCGGCATCGTCAAGGCTGAGGGTGCTATGTACGCATCCAAGGTCATGCCCATCTGCCCCAAGTGCGGCAAGGCCGTGCGTGTGGGCCACGTCGAGAAGGACGGCAAGATGGTTCGCGTCTGCAAGAAGTGCGGCGCTGAGCTGTAAGAAAGGAGTAAGGAACAATGGCTCGTTTGAAAGAACAGTATGTCAATGAAATTGCTCCTGCTCTGAACTCCAAGTTCGGTTACAAGAGCGTTATGCAGATCCCCAAGCTGGACAAGGTCGTCATCAACGTTGCCTGCGGCGAAGCCAAGGACAACGAGAAGATCCTGGAAGCTGTCATGAAGGATCTGGGCCAGATCACTGGCCAGAAGGCAGTTGTGTGCCGTGCCAAGAAGAGCGTTGCTAACTTCAAGCTGCGCCAGGGCACTCCCATCGGCTGCAAGGTCACCCTGCGCGGTGAGCGTATGTATGAGTTCGTCGATCGCTTCTTCAACATCGCACTGCCCCGTGTCCGCGACTTCCGCGGCATCAACGGCAACGGTTTTGACGGCCGCGGCAACTTTGCATGCGGCATCAAGGAGCAGATCATCTTCCCCGAGATCGACTTCGAGAAGGTCGATGCAGTCCGCGGCATGGATGTCTGCTTTGTCACCACTGCCAAGACTGACGAAGAGGGCAAGGAGCTGCTGAAGGCTCTGGGCGCTCCGTTCGCAGAGAACAACTAAGGGAGGAGATTTCTACAATGGCTAAACTGTCTATGAAGCTGAAGCAGTCTCGTCCTGCTAAGTTCTCTACCCGTGCATACACCCGCTGCCGCATCTGCGGCCGTCCCCACTCCGTGCTGCGCAAGTACGGCGTGTGCCGTGTGTGCTTCCGTGAGCTGGCCTACAAGGGCGAGATCCCGGGCGTGAAGAAGGCTTCCTGGTAATCAAGCCAGAGGGCCGGATAATTTGTCGGATATCCGCCCCGGGGCAACGATGTTTCGGGGCGGTATCATTATAAAACAAACGAGAGCTAATCTAAGGAGGTTAGTGGCAAATGCAGATTACTGATCCTATCGCGGACCTGCTGACTCGCATCCGCAACGCTAGCACTGCCAAACACCCTTCTGTGGAGATCCCCGCTTCCAACATGAAGAAGGCTATCTGCCAGATTCTGGTTGACGAGGGCTACATCAAGGGCATGCAGGTCAAGAACGACACCGTTCAGGGCACCATCGTTGTCACCCTGAAGTATCAGGTTAACGGCGAGCCCGTTATCGCTGGTCTGCGCCGCGTGTCCAAGCCCGGCCTGCGCATCTACACCAACTGCGAGGATATGCCCAAGGTTATGAAGGGCCTGGGCACCGCAATCATTTCCACCTCTAAGGGCATCATGACTGATAAGGCTGCACGTGCTGCACACGTCGGCGGCGAAGTCCTGGCCTACGTGTGGTAAGAAAGGGGTAAAAGACAATGTCGAGAATTGGAAGAAAACCCATCGTCATTCCTGCCGGCGTTACTGTCACTGTCGATGAGGCAGCACATCACGTCGCCGTCAAGGGCCCCAAGGGCAGCCTGAATTCCAACTATCATCCCCTGATGACCGTCAAGGTCGAGGGCAATGAAGTTCTGGTTACCCGCCCCAATGACGAACCCCAGGCCCGCAGCCTGCACGGCCTGACCCGTACCAACATCGCCAACATGGTGAACGGTGTTGTGAACGGCTACGAGAAGAAGCTGGAGATCGTGGGCGTTGGTCTGCGCTGCCAGAAGCAGGGCTCCAACCTGGTCATGAACCTGGGCTTCTCTCATCAGGTGAACATTCCTGATACTGAGGACTGCACCATCGTGTGGCAGGATCCCAACCACTTCACCGTTACCGGTATTGACAAGCAGAAGGTCGGCCAGTATGCTGCCGAGATCCGCGCCAAGAAGCCGCCTGAGCCTTACAAGGGCAAGGGCATCCGCTACGAGGGCGAGGTTGTCAAGCACAAAGAAGGCAAGGCCGGCAAGGGCAAGAAATAAGGTAAGGAGTGAAAGACAATGGTTAAGCAGATCGACAAGAACGAAGCTCGTCTTCGTCGTCATCGCCGCGTTCGTAACAAGATCAGCGGCACCGCAGCACGTCCTCGCCTGGATGTTTTCCGCTCCGCCAAGCACATTTACGCTCAGATCATCGATGATGAGCAGGGCGTGACTCTGGTGTCGGCTTCTACTATGGACAAGGACTTCAACGGCAACGGCGGCAACGTCGAGGCCGCTGCTGAGATCGGCAAGAAGATCGCAGCAAAGGCTCTGGAAAAGGGCATCACCGAGGTCGTGTTCGACCGTGGTGGCTACGTTTATCATGGCCGTGTTAAGGCCCTGGCTGATGGCGCCCGTGAGGGCGGCCTGAAGCTGTAATGAGAGGAGGAAACACATTATGGCTATGAGAAACCGTGAAGACGACGGCATGATCACCAAGGTTGTCTCCATCAACCGCGTTTCCAAGACTGTCAAGGGCGGCCGCATCATGAAGTTTGCCGCTCTGGTTGTCGTAGGCGACGGCAAGGGCACCATCGGTTACGGCATCGGCAAGTCCGGCGAAGTGCCTGAGGCAATCCGCAAGGGCGAAGCTGCTGCTAAGAAGAACATGCACAAGGTTGCCCTGAAGGGCACCACCATCCCCCACGAGATCGTCGGCAAGTACGGCGCAGGCGCCGTTCTGCTCAAGCCGGCTGCACCCGGTACCGGTATGATCGCCGGCGGCCCTGTGCGTGCCGTCATTGAGGCTGCTGGCATCAAGGACATCCGTGCGAAGTCTATGCGTTCCAACAACCCCATCAACGTTGTTTCTGCTACCTTCGCAGGTCTGTGCGGCCTGGTCAGCGCTGAGTCTGTCGCTGAGAAGCGCGGCAAGACCGTGAAAGAAATTCTGGGTTAAGGAGGTAACAAACCATGGCAGATAAGATGCTCAAGATCGAGCTGAAGAAGAGCCTGATTGGCCGCGGCGCTAAGCAGATCGCTACCGCTGAGGCTCTGGGCCTGAAGAAGCCGGGCGACGTTACCGTTCAGCCTGACAATGCCGCTACGCAGGGCAAGATCGCAAAGATCGGCTTTATGCTCAGCGTCACCGAAGCCTAATAGCAGGGGGTATACGCATAATGAAACTTCATGAATTGCACGCGATTCCCGGCGCAAACAAGGCTGTGACCCGTAAGGGCCGCGGCATTGGCTCCGGCAATGGCAAGACTGCCGGCTTCGGCAGCAAGGGCCAGAAGGCCCGTTCCGGCGTGAAGCACGCTGGTTTCGAGGGCGGCCAGATGCCTCTGGCACGCCGCCTGCCCAAGGTTGGCTTTAACAACATCTTTGCTACCCAGTACGCCATCGTCAACGTGGCTGATCTGGAAGCTGCTTTCAATGCCGGCGATGTCGTCGATACCGAGGCTCTGAAGGCAAAGGGTCTGGTCAAGAAGACCCTGGACGGCGTTAAGGTTCTGGGCAACGGCGAGCTGACCAAGGCTCTGACCGTGAAGGCCGCAGCCTATTCCGCTTCTGCCAAAGAGAAAATCGAGAAGGCAGGCGGAAAGGCTGAGGTGATGTAAGGTGTTCCAGACATTCCGTAACGCATGGAAGATCCCCGAGCTTAAAAATCGTCTCCTGTTCACGCTGGCGATCCTCGTGGTGTACCGTCTGGGCTGTGCCATCCCCGTTCCGTTCGTTTCCGGCTCTGCGCTGACGCAGATGTTCGCAAACGGCGACATGCTCTCCTATCTGAACATGATGAGCGGTGGTGCTCTGGCCCGTTGCACGCTCTTCGCGTTAGGTGTGACACCCTATATCAACGCCTCCATTATTGTGCAGCTGCTCACCGTGGCAATTCCCGCGCTGGAAAATCTGGCAAAGGAAGCCGACGGCCAGCAGAAGCTGCAGCAGATCAACCGGTACGCAGGTGCTGTGGTCGCTCTGATCATGAGCATCGGCTACTACTTCGTGATCCGCAATATGGGCGCACTGAAGTACGTTTCCGGCGGTGCCGGCATCTTTGCCGCCATCGTCATCATCGCAACCTTTGTGGCTGGCGCACAGCTGATTACATGGTGCGGTGAGCAGATCGATGACAAGGGCATCGGCAACGGTGTCTCGCTCATCATCTTTGCTTCGATCGTCTCCAACTGGTCTTCGCTGTACACCTCTGTCAAGGGTCTGCTGACTCAGGCAGCGTCCGGCAAGCCTCAGTACTACTTCTTCCTGCCGCTGCTGATCGTGCTGGCACTGGTGGCTGTGGTCTTCGTGGTCGTCATGACCAACGCAGAGCGCCGCATCACCATTCAGTACGCAAAGCGCGTGGTAGGCCGCAAGCAGATGGGCGGTCAGAACAGCTATCTGCCCCTGAAGCTGAACATGAGCGGCGTTATGCCCATCATCTTCGCTTCGGCTCTGGTGTCCATCCCGGGCACCGTCGGCAGCTTCCTGCAGATCGACCAGCAGGCACACCCGGTGTGGTATGCATTCTTCCACACCTTCAACTACACCTCCTGGCTGTACGTTGTGATCTACCTGCTGCTGATTCTGGCATTCAACTACTTCTATGTGGCCATCCAGTACAACCCCGTTGAGATCGCCAACAATCTGCGCCGCAACAACGGCTCGATCCCCGGCTTCCGTCCCGGCAAGCCGACCAGCGATTTCATCACCCGCACCCTGAACAAGATCACCCTCATCGGTG
The DNA here is from genome assembly GCF_003604105.1 of Faecalibacterium sp. AF10-46. Lineage (NCBI taxonomy): Bacteria > Bacillati > Bacillota > Clostridia > Eubacteriales > Oscillospiraceae > Faecalibacterium > Faecalibacterium sp. AF10-46. The sequence continues at coordinate 51,007 of NZ_QVGY01000011.1, forward strand.
CCATCTTCCTGGCTGCGGTGGCTGTGCTGCCGATCATTCTGGGCAACCTGACCGGTATGAGCATCCAGCTGGGCGGTACCAGCCTGCTGATCGTGGTTGGTGTGGCACTTGATACCACCCGCAGCCTCGACAGCTTCATGACGATGCGCAACCACAAGGGCTTCCTTGGTTGATCCACAATAATTAAGATGTGAGAAAGCACTGGAAAGGAGAGTACGCTCGAACTTTTCAGTGCTTTTTTACTTTTTTGGAGTTTACATCCTCTAACAAAGGAAAGGAATGATCCTATGAATTTGATCCTGTTGGGCGCACCTGGTGCTGGTAAGGGCACTCAGGCCGAGATCATCTGCGCCAAGCTGAACATCCCCTCCATCAGCACCGGCAACATTCTGCGCGCTGCTGTCAAGGAAGGCACCGAGATGGGCCTGAAGGCAAAGAGCTTTATGGACGCTGGCGCTCTGGTGCCCGATGAGGTCATCATCGGCATCCTGAAAGAGCGTCTGGCTCAGCCGGACTGCGCAAACGGCTTCATCCTGGACGGTGTGCCCCGCACCATCGCTCAGGCCGAGGCCATCGAGACCATGGGCATCCGCATCGACAAGGTGCTGGAGCTGCAGGTCGAGGACAATGTGATCGTTGACCGCATGAGCGGCCGCCGCGTCTGCGAGAAGTGCGGCGCAAGCTACCACATCGTCAACAAGAAGAGCAAGGTCGAGGGTGTATGCGACCTGTGCGGCGGCAAGACCGTCATCCGCAAGGACGACCAGCCTGCCACCGTGCTGGATCGTCTGAAAGCATATCATGAGCAGACCGAGCCGCTGGTGGAGTTCTACCGTACCCGCGGCAAGCTGGCAGAGATCAAGTTCTGCCCCTCCATCGAGGAGACCACGGCTGAAGTCATGAAAGCTTTGGAGGCATAATCGTGATTCAGATCAAAAATGCGAAAGAGCTGGACGGCATGCGCAAGGCAAATGCCCTGAGCGCAGCTGCCCTGAAGTACGGCGGTGAGCATATCGAAGCAGGTATGACCACATGGGAATTGGATAAGCTGATCTACGACTTCATCGTGAAGCACGGCGGCACCCCCAATTTCAAGGGTCTGTATGGCTTTCCGGGCACGGCCTGCATCAGCCTGAACGATACCATCATCCATGGTATCCCTTCGCATGACATCGTCATTCGTCCCGGTGATATCGTCAGCATCGACACCGGCGCAAAGATCGACGGCTTCAACGGCGACAATGCCTGCACCTATGCGGTGGGTAAGGTCGATCTGGAAGCACAGCGCCTGCTGGACGTGACCAAGGCTGCTCTTTATAAAGGTATCGAGCAGGCTGTGGCCGGCAACCGCATCGGCGACATTGGCTATGCCGTGCAGAGCTACTGCGAGGATGCCGGTTTCTCGGTCGTCCGCGAGTTCGTGGGCCACGGCACCGGCCGTGAGCTGCACGAGGACCCGGAAGTGCCCAACTACGGCCATCAGGGCCGCGGCCCGCGCCTTGTGCCCGGCATGACCATTGCCATTGAGCCCATGATCTGCCAGTACGACTGCAAGATCACCCAGTCCAAGGACGGCTGGACCGTCAAGACCAAGGACGGTGGTCTGGCTGCGCACTTTGAGCACTCCAATGCGATCCTGAAGGATCACACTGAGATCATGACCCGCTTCTGGGATGACCCGGATTTTGACCCGGAAAAGTTCAGCCTGAAGTAAGCTGATCCCTGAAATATGAGAAGCGCCGCCTGTGAAGAGCAGAAATGCTCCGCCGCAGGCGGCGTTTTTGCAGGGACAGACCTGCTGTTTGTGCAATTATGACAACTTTTGGTGAAAAAGTTTCATCTTTGCGGTGGAGAAAAACCAAGACCGGGGAGAGAAAGGGCAGCTTTTGAATTTCGAGAATTTTTTATCGGAAATACGGAAAAAACCTCTTGCAAATTGACAACAAAAGGTGTATAATCTATAAATGGCTGTGGAAGCCAGATACTTCCTCGGCGGACAGGGATTTTCTGCCCGTTTTGCGGATTTTGTGCCGCGAAAGATGAAGTATGTGGCGATCATCGCCGCCTGTCCGTCTGTGGACCGGCACTGGAACTGGAGAACGCTGAAGCGGCAAGCTGCGGTCAAACGGGCGCAGGCACGTGAAAACCGCGGCGCTTTCAGGGTTCCAAGGCAAAGGCACCGGTTCAGGTTCAACGACAAACTGAGCAGATCCAATGAGGAGGCAAATAGCTTGTCTAAGGAAGACGTTATCGAGATCGAAGGCATTGTGCGTGAAGCCATGCCCAACGCCATCTTTAAGGTGGAAATGTTGAGCGAGGATAAGAACACCGGGAAGCTCACTCCCAGCGGTCACATCCTCTTAGCGCACATCTCCGGCAAGCTGCGGACCAATTTCATCCGTATCCTGCCCGGGGACAAGGTTACCGTGGAAATGTCGCCCTATGATCTTTCTAAGGGCCGCATCACCTGGCGCTCCAAATAAGCACCAGGGTATCAACCAAAAGGAGGTTCAACATCATGAAGGTCAAGCCTTCCGTGAAACCCATCTGCGAAAAGTGCAAGGTCATCCGCCGCAAAGGCCGCGTGATGGTCATCTGCCAGAACCCCAAGCATAAGCAGCGCCAGGGCTAATTCGGGCGCCTGGGGGTCAAGTGCGTAGAGTCCCGGCGCAGACCCCGACACTGACATGGGATGATTTTTGGAGGAAACTACTATGGCACGTATTGCCGGCGTTGACCTGCCCCGCGAGAAGCGCGTTCAGGTGGGTCTCACCTACGTTTATGGTATCGGCCAGACCACTGCTAACAAGATCCTGGAAGCAACTGGCATCAACCCCGATACCCGCGTCAAGGACCTGACTCTGGAAGAAGAGGCTAAGATCCGTGACTACATCGATCAGGCTAACATCATCGTTGAAGGCGACCTGCGCCGCAACGTTGCTCTGGACATCAAGCGCCTGGTTGAGATCCAGTCCTTCCGTGGCACCCGCCATCGCAAGAATCTGCCCTGCCGCGGCCAGCGTACCAAGACCAATGCACGTACCTGCAAGGGTCCCAAGCGCACTGTCGCTAACAAGAAGAAGTAAGGAGGATTTGAGAAATGGCAAGTGCAAATAATGCCAAGAAGGGCGCTAATGTCCGCATGAAGCGCAAAGAGCGCAAGAACATTGCTGCTGGTCAGGCTCATATCCAGTCTACCTTCAACAATACTGTTGTCACCATCACCGACCTGCAGGGTAATGCAGTGTCCTGGTGCTCCTCCGGCTCCCTGAACTTCCGCGGCAGCCGTAAGAGCACTCCGTTCGCAGCCCAGTCTGCTGCTGAGACCGCAGCTAAGGTTGCTATCGAGCATGGCATGAAGACCGTTGAGGTCTACGTCAAGGGCCCCGGCGCTGGCCGTGAGTCCGCTATTCGTGCGCTGCAGGCTACCGGCCTGGAAGTCACCCTGATCAAGGACGTGACTCCCATCCCCCACAATGGCTGCCGTCCCCCGAAGCGCCGTCGTGTCTGATCGAAGGAGGAAATTGAATTATGGCAAAGAATACGCAGCCTATCGCAAAGCGTTGCAAGGCCCTGGGCATTTCTCCTGCGGTCATGGGCTATGCAAAGAAGAATACCACCCGCAACTCCAATGGCAACATGCGCAAGAAGCAGTCTGAGTACGCATCTCAGCTGAAGGAGAAGCAGAAGGTCAAGTTTATCTACGGCGTTCTGGAAAAGCAGTTCCACAATGCTTACCTGCGTGCTGAGGCCCGCCCCGGCAAGACTGGTGAGAACCTGCTGCAGATCATGGAGTGCCGTCTGGACAACGTCGTGTTCCGTCTGGGCTTTGCTCAGACCCGCCGCGACGCTCGTCAGCTGGTGTCCCACGCTCACTTCACCGTCAACGGCAAGAAGGTCAACATTCCTTCTTATCAGGTGAAGGCTGGCGACGTGATCGAAGTGCGCGAGTCCAGCCGCAGCTCTGCAAAGTTTACAAAGCTGACCGGCCCCGAGGCTCCCGTTGTTGCTCTGCCCGCATGGCTGAACCGTGAGACCGGTTCTCTGAAGGGTGTTGTCGCAAAGCTGCCCGAGCGCAGCGATATCGACTACGAAGTCGCAGAGCACCTCATCGTCGAGCTGTACTCCAAGTAATCCATTAAGAAGGCTGGGCCTTCCCCGTGGACGGCTCACTTTCGCATTCTTTTCTTTGAAAGAATTTAATAATGGGCCGGCGGCAGCGCCGGTTTGACAAGGAGGGCATAGATATGATGGAGATTGAACGTCCCAAAATCGAAACGGCAAGCCTGTCCCCGGACGGCCGCTACGGCAAATTCGTGGCAGAACCGCTGGAGCGTGGCTTTGGCATCACACTGGGCAATAGCCTGCGTCGTGTGCTTCTTTCCTCTCTGCCCGGTGTCGCCGTGACCAGCGTCAAGATTGATGGCGTGGTTCACGAGTTCTCCACCATTGAGGGCGTCAAGGAAGACGTTACCGAAATTGTCCTGAACCTGAAGGGTATTGCTGCAAAGCTGTACACCGATGGTCCGAAGACAGTGCGTGTTGAGGCAGTCGGCCCCTGTGAGGTCACCGCTGACAACATCAAGCAGGGCGACGACATCGAAATTCTGAACCCTGAGTGGCACATCGCAACCCTGGGCGAGGGCGGCAAGCTCGTCATGGAGCTGACCTTCGATAAGGGCCGCGGCTATGTGCCCGCAGAGCGCAACAAACAGGCTATCATCGAGAAGAACGATATCAACACTCTTCCCGTTGACAGCATTTACACCCCTGTGCTCAAGGTGAACTACAACGTCGAGAGCACCCGTGTTGGCCAGGCGATCGATTATGACAAGCTGACCATTGAGGTTTGGACCGATGGCACGATCAATGCGCAGGAAGCCGTTTCTCTGGCTGCCCGTGTGCTGACCGAGCACCTGAACCTGTTCGTCAACCTGTCCGATGAGGCAGCCGGCGCTGAGATCATGGTGGAGAAGACCAACGACGACAAGGAAAAGGCTCTGGAAATGACCATTGAAGAGCTGGATCTGAGCGTGCGTTCCTTCAACTGCCTGAAGCGCGCAGGCATCAACACGGTGGAAGATCTGGTCAGCAAGAGCGAGGACGAGATGATGAAGGTCCGCAACCTCGGTCGCAAGAGCCTGGAAGAGGTCATGGCAAAGCTGGACTCTCTGGGCTTCAAGCTGAACACGGATGACGATAACTAAAAATAATTAAGGAGTGAAACGGGATGCCCGGTACCAGAAAGCTCGGTAGAACCAGCGACAGCCGCAACGCTATGATGCGCGCTATGGTTACCTACCTGTTAGAGAATGGCAAGATTGAGACCACTGTCACTCGCGCTAAGGACGTTCGTTCCATGGCCGAGAAGATGATCAGCCTTGGCAAGGCAAGCGACCTGCACACCAAGCGTCAGGTTTATGCCTACATCACCAAGGAAGATGTTGCAAAGAAGCTGTTTGATGAGATCAGCCCCAAGTACGCTGACCGCAACGGCGGCTACACCCGCATCATCAAGATCGGCGCTCGCCGCGGCGACGCAGCTGAGATGGCAGTTCTGGAGCTGGTCTGATCTGCTCTGACTGTTTATAACAGTTTTTTAAGAGACTATCGTATTTTGTACGGTAGTCTCTTTTTTGCTTTCTCATTTTCGGGTGTTGGAATTGCGCCCGGCCCGTGGTATACTGACAATAGCATGTTTTCGGCCTTTGGCCGGACAAGTTTTCCACACAGAGGAGGCGCAGCGGTTGAAACATCCGAATCATTTTGGCCGGTGGTTGGCTTGCGTGCTGCTGTGCCTGCTTCTGGCAGGCTGCAGCATGCCCGGTGAACAGGTGCAGGTGGAAGAGCTTCTGCGTGCGCCCAAGCTTTCCGGCGATTACGGCGATGTGCAGACTGCCCTGAACGACTGGCTGGGGGAGAGCGCACAGCTCAAATATCCCATGCAGGGCGACCTGCTTTCGCCTTTCCTGCTGCAGGATCTGGACGGTGACGGCAGGCAGGATGCCGCCGTGCTTTACACCACCGCCCAAAGCTCCAACGTGTGCATTGCCATCCTGCAGAAGGATGATGCCGACATCTGGCATGTGCGCCAGAACGTAGAGGGCCTTGCAGACACGGTAGAGTCGGTGGGGCTGGCCCAGCTGCAGCCCGGCGATGCCACCCAACTGGTGGTGGGTTATACAGCGGCACAGGGCGACCATTATCTGGCTGTGTATTCCTACACCGACGGCGTACTTTCCACGATCCTGGAGCAGCAGTACCAGCAGTATCTGGTGGAGGATATCACTGGCGGCGGCAATCAGGACCTGATCCTGATGTCTACGCTGGAGGACGGCGGCGTGCAGATCGAACTGCTGACCGTGGATAAAGAGGGCAGCTTCCAGCAGGTGGCTGTTATGGGCCTTTCCGCCAATCGGTTCGCCGGCTGCGCCTCGGTGGCGGCGGGTGTGGGTGCGGACGGCAGGCATTATCTGGTGCTGGATGGCTGGACCGGCATTTCCGGCAACAATCTGGCCAGCGTGCTGCTGCGTTTTGACGAAGACACGCAGCAGATGGTGCCTGCCGATCAGATCAGCACCGAAAAGCTTTACACCGCATCCCTGCGCAATGTGCCCAGTCTGGTCAGTCAGGATCTGGACGGCGACGGCATCGTGGAGATCCCCACCCAGCCGGACGAAGCGGGCCTGCTGAACATGAGCCAGAGCCGCCGCATGGATTTTATCGTGTGGATGGACTATACCAGCCCGCACCCGGAAAAAAGCTTCGGGCTGCTGGACGAAGAGACCAACTGCTATATCGAGCTGCCCATGGAGTGGGAGGGCAACCTCAAACTGACCGACAGCGAACAATATGATGGTGCAGTGGAGCTGCGCACGGTGGACGAAGACCAGCTGGTAATGACCCTGCGTCTGGTGCGCACCACCTCCAGCCTGAAGGGCTGGACCCGCCTTGGCATCGTGGCATCCCGCCAGATGCAGGCGAAGCTTGCCCCGGATGTGGAGATCCGTGATAAAAATTACCGCCTGTCCAAGGCGCTGTATCTGCTCAACTAAAGAACGGAGGAACAGTTCATGGTACGAGTGCTTGTCGTTGAAGATGAAGCCAACATCCGCGAGATGATCGCGCTGAACCTGCGCCTTGCGGGCATGGAGGCTGTGGAGGCCGAAAGCGCCGAGGCGGCTCTGCCGCTGCTGGAGAAGAAGCCGGGCTGCGATGCGGCCATTCTGGATGTGATGCTGCCGGGCATGAACGGCTTCTCCCTGTGCGAGACCATCCGCCGCACCGATCAGAAGATCGGCATTATCATCCTCAGCGCTAAGGGACAGGAGCAGGACAAGATCCGCGGCCTTTCTATTGGTGCCGATGACTATATGACCAAGCCTTTCAGCGTAAGCGAACTGCTGGCCCGTGTGAAAGCGCTGTGCCGCCGCGTCGGCCGTACTACAGGCGGGGACGAAAAAGAAAAGGAAAACCCGCTGGGGATGCTCACCAGCGGCGAATTTGTGCTGGACGAGAACCGCCGCGTGCTGCTCAAGGCAGGCCAGCCCATCGAGCTGACACAGGTGGAATTCCAGATCATGGAGCTGTTCTTCCGCAACCCCGGCATTGCGCTGGTGCGCGAGAAGATCTTGAAGGGTGTCTGGGGCGAGAACTATTTTGGTGACGTGAAGATCGTGGATGTGAACATCCGCCGTCTGCGCATGAAGGTGGAGGATGAACCCAGCCATCCCACCCATATCCTTACTGTGTGGGGCTACGGCTACAGATGGGAAGAATGAGAAGCGGGATCACCCGCCGGTGGCTGCGGGGCAATCTGCTCATCACCGTGCTGCTGGTGCTGCTGGCCGAAACCATGTTCCTGTACAACTACTCACGCAGCTATTATAACAGCGTGCAGCAGACCATGTACCGGCGGTTCTCTTCGGTGTCCGGCCAGCTGAAAATGTACACCGGCGATACGGTGCAGAGCACGGCAGCTACCCGCAGCGTGGCCCTGCGCCGCATGGTGGAGCAGTTTGCCGATAAGGACAAATACGAGTTCATGCTGCTGGACAGCTATGGCGGGGTCATTGCGTCCTCCAGCGGCACAAATGCGGACGGCATTGTGACCGGCATCGACTTTGAGCAGGCGCAGGAGGCTTCTGACGGCCTTGGTGTGGCGGTCTACCGCACCCAGTCCGGTGAGCTGGTGATGGCGGCCTGTTATCTGGTGCCCTATGCCGCCGAGGATGTGGCGGCGATGCGTCTTGTCACCAGCCTGACCCTTGTGGGAGCGCAGATCAAGAACGCCATCGCGGTAAGTGTTGTGATCGCGGCGGTGATCCTTGCTTTCACCGTGATGTCCGGCCTGTACTTCATCCGCAGCATCGTGGTGCCGCTGGGGCAGGTGGAGCGCACCGCAGCCAGCATCGCCCGGGGTGAGCTGGATGTGCGCCTGCCGGTCACTGGCAACGAACACGACGAGGTGGACCGCCTGCGCGGCACCATCAACCAGATGGCCGAAGGGCTGGAAGAGACCGAGAAGATGAAGAACGAGTTCATCAGTTCCGTCTCTCACGAGCTGCGCACGCCGCTCACCTCCATCCGGGGCTGGGTGGAGACCCTGCGCACACTGGACGACCCGGCAGACGAGAACTACCGCAAGGGCCTTGAGATCATCAACAATGAGACGGGCCGCCTGTACAACATGGTGGAAGAGCTGCTGGATTTCAGCCGTCTGCAGAACGGCCGCATCCGTATGGACTGCCGCCCGCTGGACCTTGTGGCAGAGCTGACCGATGCGGTGCTGTTCTGTGAAGCACGCATCCAGCGCGAGGGCCTTGTGCTCAGCTACACCGAGCCGGAGGAGATGATCCCGGTCTATGCCGACCCGGACCGTCTGCGGCAGGTGTTCATCAACATCATGGACAACGCCATCAAGTACTCGGCCCCCGGCGGGCGCATCACGGTCAAGCTGTGGGCGGGCGAATACAAGGCTTTTGCGGAGATCATCGATCAGGGCCGCGGCATCCCGCCGGAAGACCTTGAGAATGTCAAGACCAAGTTCTACAAGGGCAGTAATTCGGTGCGCGGCAGCGGCATCGGCCTTGCGCTGGTGGATTCCATCATGACTGCACTGGACGGCACCATGGACATCAAGAGCACGCTGGGCCGCGGCACAGTGGTCACACTGGGCTTGCCGCTGTACCATAAGGCGTGAAGATTTTGTCACAATTCTGTGGTAAAATAACCGGGAAAAATATGATCCGATAGGAGAACCCAATGAATCAACCCAAAAAGGAACGTTTCAAGACCAGCGTCGGCGGGCAGGCGCTGATGGAAGGCATCATGATGCGCGGCCCGAAGCTCATCTGCTGCGCCGTGCGCAAGCCGGACGGCACCATTGAGACCAAGATCGACCCTGTGAAGAACCACGGCATCTGGACAAAGATCCCGCTGGTGCGCGGTGCCATCTCCATGATCGAAAGCCTGATCGTGGGCTACCGCTACATGATGTACTCGGCTCAGGTGAGCATGGGTGACGACTACGACCCCGAAGAGGAAGAGACTGCCTTTGAAAAATGGGTGGGCGACCACTTGGGCAAAAAGGCAGAGGACGCACTGCTGGCCTGTGCCGCCGTACTGGGCGGCCTGCTGGCGATTTTGCTGTTCACCGTGCTGCCCACCCTCATCGTGGGCGGCGTGAACCACTTTGTAACATTGGGCCGCTGGGCCAAGGTGGTGCTGGAAGCGGTGCTGAAAGTTGGCATCTTCCTCACCTATATGGTGGCCATCTCCAAGATGAAGGAGATCCACCGCGTGTTTGAGTACCACGGTGCCGAGCACAAGACCATTGCCTGCTATGAGGCCGGTGATGAGCTGACCGTGGAGAATGTGCGCAAGTACACTCGGTTCCATCCGCGCTGCGGCACCAGCTTCCTCATTCTGGTGGTCATCGTCAGCGTGTTCCTCTACAGCGTGCTGCCGTGGGGCAGCATCGGCCTGCGGGTGCTGTTCAAACTGCTGCTTCTGCCGCTGGTCATGGGCATCAGCTATGAGCTGCTCAAGTGGTGCGGCCGGTCCGATAACATTGCCACCCGCATCATCCGCCAGCCCGGTATCTGGGTGCAGCACCTGACCGTGTTTGAACCGGACGACAGCATGATCGAGGTGGCCATTGCCGCCGTGACCCCTGTGCTGCCCGAGGACCCGGAGGATGGCAGATGGTAATTGCTGGTTTGACCCCGCGCGAAGCGGTGCGGGCTGTGGAAGCCCGGCTTTCCGCTGCAGGGTGTCCGGATGCCGATTACGATGCACGGGAGCTGTTCCGCGTGGCAGCCGGGCGGGATGCCCGCCTTTCCGACCGGGTGCTGACCACGGAGGAAGCGGAAAAGCTGGAAGCCCTCTGCACGCGCCGTGAGCAGCGGGAACCGCTGCAATACCTGTGCGGGATCTGGAGCTTTCTGGATTTTGACCTTGCTGTTGGCCCCGGTGTGCTCTGCCCCCGGGCAGACACTGAGGTGGTAGCGGAAGCGGCTGCCAATACCCTGACGGGCATTGCAGCGCCCCGGGTGCTGGATCTCTGCGCGGGGACCGGCTGTCTGGGGCTGGGCGTCAAGCGCTTCTGTCCGGCGGCGCAGGTGACCTGCGTGGAAAAAAGCCCGGAAGCCTTTGTTTATCTGGAAAAGAACTGCCGCTGCGCCCTGAAAGGGCAGGGCGGGCAGACGGAGGACTTGCTGGAGCCTACCGCGTTTGAGCAGGCAGATGCCCCGGCCTTTGACTGGGGGCCGGCGCTGAACGCTCTGCGCGCAAAGGCAAAGCAAGCCTATGCGGTGCAGCCGGTGGAGGGCGACCTGTTCACCTACTGGCAGGGCCTGCCGGAAGGGCAGCTTGATCTGATCGTATCCAACCCGCCCTACCTCACCGCCGAGGAGATGCGGCATCTGCAGCCGGAGGTGGCGCAGGAACCGGCCATGGCGCTGGAAGCAGGAAAGGACGGCCTTATGTTTTACCGTGCCCTTGCAGAGCATTACCAGAATGCACTGCGGCCCGGCGGCGCACTGGTGCTGGAGATCGGCTGGCAGCAGCGGCAGGCTGTGGCGGCACTGCTGGCTGCAAACGGCTGGGCAGACATTGAGTGCCGCAAGGATTTTGGCGGCAATGACCGGTGCATGATCGCCCACAGACCCGAAAAATAAAAGTGAAAATAGAAACAACTTCTTGTTGTAATATTTTGATTTTGTGGTATACTATACTGGAAAGTATACGGACAGCCCGCGCACGGCGGGCAGCAGGAAGAAAAGGAGCAGCACGCTATGGCAAAAAATCAGAACAACAACACCGTTGCCCCGGCGACCAAAAAGACCGAGCCGGAGGCCAAAAAGGATGCGCTGGCCACTGCGCTGGCCCAGATCGAAAAGCAGTTCGGCAAGGGTGCCGTGATGAAGCTGGGTGATAACGCCTCCATGCAGGTGGATGCCATTTCCACCGGCAGTCTGGGTCTGGATCTGGCTCTGGGCGTGGGCGGTGTGCCCCGCGGCCGCATCATTGAGGTGTACGGCCCGGAATCCAGCGGTAAGACCACGCTGGCTCTGCACATCCTGGCCGAAGCCCAGAAGCAGGGCGGCGAAGTGGCCTTCATTGACGTGGAGCACGCACTGGACCCCACCTATGCCGAAGCGCTGGGTGTGGACATCAACAATCTGCTGGTCAGCCAGCCGGACACCGGTGAGCAGGCCATGGAGATCTGCGAAGCACTGGTGCGCTCCGGTGCCATCGATGCCATCGTGGTGGACTCGGTTGCCGCCATGGTGCCGAGGGCTGAGATCGAGGGCGAAATGGGCGACAGCCATGTGGGCCTGCAGGCCCGCCTGATGAGTCAGGCCATGCGCAAGCTGACTTCGGTCATCGGCAAGACCAACACGGTCTGCGTCTTCATCAACCAGCTGCGCGAGAAGGTGGGCGTGATGTACGGCAACCCGGAGGTCACCACCGGCGGCCGCGCCCTGAAATATTACGCCTCGGTGCGCATCGACATCCGCCGCGTGGAGGGCCTGAAGGACTCTTCCGGCCAGTTCATCGGCAACCACACCCGCGCCAAGATCGTCAAGAATAAGGTGGCACCTCCGTTCCGTGAGGCAGAGTTCGATATCATGTTCGGCGAGGGCATTTCCAAGATGAGCGAACTCATTGATGTGGGCGTGAAGCTGGGCATCGTGCAGAAGAGCGGCGCATGGTTCAACTATGGCGATGTCCGTCTGGGTCAGGGCCGTGACAACGCAAAGCAGTTCCTGAAGGACAATCCCGAGATCGCAAACGACATCGAGGGCCAGATCCGCGCCAATGCCGATAAGCTGTACGCATCCCGCCGCCCGGCAGGCAAGGGCGCTGCGGCCAAGGCCGAGGAACCCGCCAAGGCTGCAGATGCCAAGGAGCCGGTGGTCAAGGCTCCTGCCCGCAGCAGCGAGAGCGAACTGGATATCATGGTGGAGGACTAAATGTCCTTTTATAAACGCCGCCGCCCGAAGCCGGAAGAAGAAAAGTGCGCCGACCCGGCCAAGGCCCGCGCCCGCGCACTGGATGCGCTGGCCTCGCGCGAGATGTCCTCGGCACAGCTGTATGAACGGCTGTGCTATGGCTTTACCGAGCAGGCTGCAGCGGCTGCTGTGGCTGAGATGGTGGAGCTGGATTACGTAAACGATGACCGCTATGCCGAAGCCCGGGCACACAGCCTGCTTGCCGCCCGCAAGAGCCGCCGTGCGGCGGCCCAGAACCTGCGGCAGAAGGGCCTTTCCGGCGCGCAGATCGAGCAGGCGCTGGAAAATGTCTATGCCCCGGACGCAGACGGCGAAAGCCCGGAGCTGGAAGCTGCCGCCGCTCTGGTGCGCAGCCGCTATATGAAAAAGCTGGCCGATGGCCGCCGCGACCTTGTGGTGGCCGCCCTGCAGCGCCGCGGCTTTGCGTATTCGGTCATAAAAGAAGCGATAAAAAGAGCGGAAGAAGAATAAAAAGCACCCCTCAAAAGAGAAAGAGAGTATCATCCCCTATGAAAATTGCGTGTATTTCCCTTGGCTGCCCCAAGAATCAGGTCGATCTGGATGTGATGGTGCATATCCTGCTGTCTGCCGGCCACGAGACCGTGGCCGATCTGGCCGAAGCAGATGTGATCCTTGTGAACACCTGCGGCTTCATCGAGAGCGCCAAGACCGAAGCCATTGAAAACATTCTGGAAGCCTGCTCCTACAAGCAGCAGAACCCGGAGCTGAAGGTCATCGTCACCGGCTGTCTTGCCGAGCGCTACCGCAGCCAGATCGAGGAAGAGATCCCCGAGGTGGACGCGGTGGTGGGCTGTGCCTCCAACAAGGCCATCGACACCATCGTGGCCCGCCTGTTCCATGGTGAGGACCATCTGGAAAGCTACGGTGCCAAAAAGGACTTTCCGCTGGGCGGCAAGCGTGTCATCGGCACGCCTGCCCACTATGCGTACTTAAAGATCGCTGAAGGCTGCAACAACCGCTGCCACTACTGCGCCATCCCCGGCATCCGCGGCCCGCTGCACAGCCGCGATATGGCCGACTGCGTGGCCGAAGCCCGCTGGCTGGCCGGTGAGGGCGTGAAAGAGCTGATCGTGGTCGCACAGGACCCCACCGCTTACGGCGAGGACTGGGGCAAGCCCGGCAGCATCTGCGAGCTGCTGGATAAGCTGAACAAGGTGCCGGGCCTCGAGTGGATCCGCATTATGTACGCTTACCCGGAGCGCATCACGGATGAGTTCATTGCCGCCATGAAGCGCAATGAGAAGGTGGTGCCCTACCTCGATCTGCCCATCCAGCACTGCAATGATACCATCCTCAAGAATATGAACCGCCGCTCCAACCGCGCCGAGCTGCTGGAGGTGATCGGCAAGCTGCGCCGCGAGATCCCCGGCATCACCCTGCGCACCACGCTGATCGCAGGCTTCCCCGGCGAGACCGAGGAGCAGTTCGAGGATCTGTGCAATTTTGTCAAGGAAGTAAAGTTTGATCGTCTGGGCTGCTTTGCCTATTCTGCCGAGGAGAACACCGTTGCTGCCAAGATGGACGGCCAGATCGAGCAGGAAGTCAAGGACAAGCGCGCCGAACTGGTGATGCAGATCCAGACCGGCATCATGGCCCAGAAGCAGGCCGAAAAGGTGGGCCAGACCGTGCATGTACTTTGCGACGGCATCGACGAGGAGAGCGGCCTGTATCTGTGCCGCACCACCGGCGATGCTCCTGAGGTGGACGGCAATGTGTGCGTTTCCAGCGAGGAACCGCTGTACCCCGGCCAGTTCTACGATGTTCTGGTGGACGACAGCGACCTTTACGATCTGTATGGTACTGTTGCAAAATAACAAATTGGAGGAATCTGTATGAATCTGCCCAATAAACTCACTTTGACCCGCATCCTGCTGGTGCCGGTGTTCATGGTCTTTGTGTCCCTCACCAGCCTGAGCGGCATCGCGGATGGCTCCTTCCAGCCGACGTATTACCTGATCGCAGGCATCGTCTTTGCTGCCGCCAGCTTTACTGATTTTCTGGACGGCCATCTGGCCCGCAAGTGGAACATGGTAACGGACTTCGGCAAGTTTGCCGACCCGCTGGCCGACAAACTGCTCACCACTGTGGCCTTCATTTACATGATGCGGGACGGCGTATGCAGCCCGGTGGTGCTGTGCATCATTCTGGCCCGTGAGTTTGCCGTGTCTGGTCTTCGCATGGTGGCCGCCGGTGCCAAGGACGGCAAGGTGATCGCCGCCAACATGTGGGGCAAGGTGAAGACCGTGCTGCAGATGCTGAGCATCATCTTCTACTTCTTTGGCATGGCGATTGCGGCGAATGTGTCCTGGGATGCCACGGTCATGGTTGTGGGAGCCTCGGTGGTGCTGTGCTGGCTGGTGGCTGCCGTGACGGCCATTTCCGGCATCAAGTACCTGTGGGACAACCGCAGCTTCATCAACACCGCAAAATAAAGCGTTTTTTGAAAAAGGGCAGGGAGACCTGCCCTTTTTCAAATTTTCGAGGAAATATTACAAGACGGAAAGGCTTTCCATGAAAAAATTTGCTGATACAGTGCGCCGCCTGCTCTCCATCGCACTGAACCTGTTCATCGTCTGGGCGGAGCCCATTGCCCTGCCCATGAGCTGGGATTGGGGCAAAGAGCAGATGTTCATTTTTTACACCGAGGATTCCAACATCCTTTCGGCCTGCATCTGCGCCATGGTGGCGGTGGGCCAGCTGGTGTGCATCTTTACCGGCAGGGAACTGCCGCGCTGGCTGCACACCCTCAAGTACATTGCCACCTGCTGCCTGACCATGACCTTTCTCACGGTGGTGTTCGTGCTGGGTCCCATGTATGAGGACGGCAACGGCTGGTACATCATGCTGTGCACCAGCTCCATGCTGTACCATCACCTGCTCAACCCGCTGGCGGCCATCTTCTCCTTTGTGCTGCTGGAGCGCTCACCGCGCCTGCCCCGCAGTACGGTCAAGTGGGCGCTGCTGCCCACGGTGCTGTACGGCGGCATCATTTTGTGGCTGAACATCCAGCGCGTGGTAGATGGGCCATATCCCTTCATGAAGGTGTATGACCAGAGCGTGCAGGCGTCGGTGCTGTGGTGCATCGCCATCCTGCTGATGAATTACTTCTATGCATGGCTGCTCTGGAAGCTGAACGGCGGGAAGAAAGAAAAAGCCTGACGATTTGAAATGCCCTCCGCTTTGCTCTGGGCATAAATAGCGGAAATACTATTTTTTATTAGAGCAATACCGGACAGACTGCGGTCTGTCCGGTATTGCATTTTTCACAGAAGGGGCCGCAAAGAAAAACAGCATCTGAAAGCTCCGGCCCTTCCTGTGAAAAAGCAGCTCCGAAAAGCCCGCAGGCTTTTCGGAGCTGCAAATGAAAGATAAATTATCCTCTGAGTATGCCCAGAGCGAAGCGGAGGGCATTCTAAATGGTTCTTGTGTTTTTACGCTACGGTGGAATTCTCTTCCAGCCAGTCCAGCACACAGGACTGCAGGGCGTTCAGGTGCGCACGGTTCTCACCGTAGGTGTCGGCATAGGTGCTCTCGGCATCGTCCAGCTCTTCCTGCGTGGGAGCAAGGCTCTTGGTCTCGGCCACGGCCTGAAAAATCAGGTCCTGCTTTGCCAGATGCTCAAAGTAAGCGTCGGATGCGGCCAGCATGGCATCGGCATCGGTGTAGCCCTGCGTCTGGGCAAAAGCATTCAGATCCATGCCGTAGGCGGTGGCGTACTGGTTGTAGTAGTTCAGGAACATGCGGATGTAATAGCTGGTGATCTCGCTGGGCAGCTCCTTGAAGGTGGAATTGGCCATCAGGTAGTCCACGATGGCGTTCTCATAGTTGGTGGCATACAGCGCATCGTTAAAGTAGCTGCGCAACTGGTCGGCGGTGTGCAGATCATCGCTGGTGCCAAAGTTGGAGTCCACCCACTCGTCGGTCAGCTCGGGGGTCACGCTTTCGGAAATGGAGTTCAGGGTCACGCTGAACACGGCTTCCTTGCCGCTGAGGGTGATCGTGTTGCCCTCGGCATCGGTGGAATCGCCGTAGCCGTCCGGGAAGGTGACGGTCACATCAAAGGTATCGCCCACATTGTGCCCGATGATCTGGTCCTCAAAGCCATCGATGAAGGAACCGCTGCCAAGGGTCAGGTCGTAGCCGGTGGCAGTGCCGCCGGTAAAGGCCACGCCGTCCACGGTGCCGGTGTAATCGATGTTGGCAACATCTCCGCTCTGGGCGGCACGGCCGGTAACGGGCTGGGAAGAGGTGTACTGGTTCAGCAGGTTGTCCACCTGCTGCTGCAGTTCATCTTCGGTGGGGGTCAGGTCGTTCTCCTTCAGGGCGATGGAGCCGAAGTCCTCCGGCAGGGTCACATAGTCCAGCGCTTTGATGCCGCTCCAATAGCCGTTTTCGTCCAGACCATCGCTGTAATCAAAGGCCTCGTAGTCGAAGTCGGCAACAGAGCCAAACTGCGAGACGAATGCGGCAGCCGAAGAAGCGCTGTCGGTCTGCTTGTGCTTTGTCAGCATGAAACAGGCAAAAATGACGCACACCACTGCGGCGATGGCCAGCAGGATGCACAGGAGTTTTTTGGTGTTGTTTTTCAAAAGAAATACCTCCATAAAAATCGGCCTGATGCACAGCAAAAGACCGGTACAGGCAGAACAGATACCCATTTATTATATACGTTCTGACGGCAAAAGGAAAGTTCTTTGCAAAATTTCCACAAATCCTGCGGCGGGTTTGTATCACTTTTGCCCGTCTACAGGCGCAAAAGTGACCAAAACCGGTGGAAATGGGCGGGCGGTTCTGTTACAATAAAAATAAGTGAGCCTTCCCGGAAACATAAGGCCCCTCCCTGAGGGGGCTGTCGAGCGTATGCGAGACTGGAGGAGTTCCTCCTTCCGTCATCGCTGTGCAATGGAGAGGGCGAGGACGGTAAGATATTGGAGGAAATTCAAATGGATTACAATAAAGCTGCTCTGGAAATGCACGAGACCCACAAGGGCAAGGTGGGCATCGTAAGCAAGGTGGAGGTCGCCACCCGCGATGACCTGTCCACCGCCTACACTCCCGGCGTGGCCGAACCCTGCCGCAAGATCAAGGAAAACCCCGACGACGTGTATAAGTACACCTTCAAGGGCAACATGGTGGCTGTCGTTTCCAACGGCACCGCCGTGCTGGGCTTGGGCGATATCGGCCCGGAAGCCGGTCTGCCGGTCATGGAGGGCAAGGCGGTGCTGTTCAAGGAGTTCGGCGGCGTGGATGCCTTCCCCATCTGCATCGATGCCCACGACGCAGCCAGCGTCATTGCTGCCTGCAAGGCCATTGCGCCCACCTTTGGCGGCATCAATCTGGAGGATATCAAGAGCCCCGAGTGCTTTGAGATCGAAGAAACGCTGGAGCGTGAGCTGGACATCCCCGTGTTCCACGATGACCAGCACGGCACTGCTATCGTCGTTACTGCTGCCCTCATCAACGCCTTGCGCGTGGTGGGCAAGAAGATGGAAGATGTGCACATCGTGCTGAACGGCCCCGGTGCTGCCGGTACTGCCATCATCAAGATGCTCATGACCGCCGGTGCAAAGGACATCATTGCAGTGGACCAGTTCGGCACCCTGTACAAGGGCTGCAACAGCGCCGAAGCCCACAAGAACTGGCTGGGTGAGGTGACCAATCCCCGTCAGGTCAAGGGCGGCCTGAAGGAAGCACTGGAAGGTGCCGACGTGTTCATCGGCGTTTCCAAGCCCGGCATCCTGACCACTGAGCTGTGCAAGACCATGAACAAGGATGCCATCGTCTTTGCTATGGCCAACCCCACCCCGGAGATCATGCCGGACGAGGCCAAGGCCGGCGGCGTGCGGGTGATGGCCACCGGCCGCAGCGACTTCCCCAATCAGGTGAACAACGTGCTGTGCTTCCCCGGCCTGTTCAAGGGCGCACTGAGTGTGCGCGCCCGTGACATCAACAATGAGATGAAGCTGGCTGCAGCCTACGCCATCGCCGACCTCATCACCGATGCCGACCGCAGCGAGGAGAACATCATCCCCGGCGCGTTCGATCCCCGCGTGGCCGAGGCAGTGGCAAACGCCGTGGCAAAGGCTGCCCGCGAGACCGGCGTGGCCCGTCTGTAAGCGGAGGACAGGGTTATGAGAACCATTTCCGCACAGGAGATCACAGATACCGTTGCACGGCTGTGCATCGAAGCCAACACCCGCCTGCCGCAGGACGTGCAGGCGGCGCTGGACAAGGCCCGGCAGGAAGAGCCGTGGCCGCTGGCAAAGAGCACTCTCGACCTTTTGTGGTCGAACCTTTCCGCCGCAAAAGAAGAAAACCTGCCCATCTGTCAGGATACCGGCATGGCCTGCGTGTTTGTGGAGCTTGGCACCGATGTGCACATTGACGGCAGCTTTGAAGCTGCCATCCATGAGGGCGTGCGCCGGGGTTACACCGACGGCTACCTGCGCAAGAGCATCGTGGCAGACCCTTTGCGCCGAGGCAATACCGGCGACAACACCCCGGCGGCCATCACAGTGCATCTGGTGGACGGCGAGGGCTGCCGCATCACGGTGGCACCCAAGGGCTTTGGCAGCGAGAACATGAGCCAGATCAAAATGCTCAAGCCCGCCGACGGCGTGGAGGGCTTCAAAAAGTTCGTGCTGGACACGGTGAAGCTGGCAGGCTCCAACCCCTGCCCGCCCATCGTGCTGGGCATCGGCGTGGGCGGCAGCTTTGACAAGGTGGCGTATCTGGCAAAGAAGGCCCTGCTGCGTCCGCTGGATGTGCCGAACCCCGACCCCTATTACGCACAGCTGGAGCAGGAGCTGCTTGCCGCCATCAACGAGCTGGGCATCGGCCCGCAGGGCTTTGGCGGCAGGACCACCTGTCTGGGCCTTGCCATTGAGCAGATGCCTACCCATGTGGCGGGCCTGCCTGCGGCGGTGAATGTTTCCTGCCATGTGACCCGCCGTGCAAGCGCGGAACTGTAAGGAGGGGCAAAGATGGAATACAGACTGACGACTCCCTGCACGGCCGAGGACCTTGCCCCGCTCAAGGCGGGCGACACCGTGCTGCTTTCCGGTGTGGTGTATACTGCCCGCGATCAGGCCCACAGGCGGATGACCGAAGCGCTGGAAAAAGGCGAACCGCTGCCCTTTGATCTGACCGGCAGCGCCATCTACTACGTTGGCCCCACGCCGGAACGCCCGGGCCAGGTGATCGGCTCGGCGGGACCCACCACCAGTGGCCGCATGGATGCCATGAGCCCGCGCCTGTTGGACCTTGGCAATAAGATCATGATCGGCAAGGGCAAGCGGGACGATGCCGTAAAGGCGGCTGTGGTGCGCAACGGGGCTGTGTATCTGGCAGCGCTTGGCGGGGCCGGTGCGCTGATGGCAAAAAGCGTGCAGACGCTGGAAGTGATCGCATGGCCGGACCTTGGCTGTGAAGCCGTGCGCCGCCTGACAGTGAAGGATATGCCGCTGACGGTGATCCTGGATGCCCACGGCGGCGACCTGTACCAGTCCGGCCCGGCGGCATATCTAGAAGCAAAATAATTGATCGCCTTTGCACAAAACGCGGCCGACTAAAAACCGGCAAAACAGCAGATTTGCGCAGGATAAATTTGGTTTGTTTTAACAAACTTCCGCGAATTGCTTGCACATCGGCAAAAAGTGTGATATCTTGTACTATATGAAACCGTGGTGCTTTGCATCCCGGCACAGACAGGAGGCAAACATACCATGCAGATCCACCAATCCGCAGAAGATTATCTTGAAACGATCCTGATGCTGAGTCAGCGTATGGGCAAAGTGCGCTCCATCGACGTTGTCAATGAGCTGGGCTTTACCAAAGCCAGCGTCAGCATTGCCATGAAGAAGCTGCGCGAGAACGGCTATATCGCGGTGGACGGCGAGGGCAACCTGACCCTGCTGGCACCGGGCCGCGAGATCGCAGAGCGCATCTATAGCCGTCACCGTCTGCTGACCCACTTCTTTATGCAGCTGGGTGTGGACGAAAAGACTGCCGCCGAAGATGCCTGCAAGGCAGAGCATATCCTCAGTGAGCAGACGCTGGAAAAGATCCGTGAGCGCGCTATTGAGACGGATGCTGAGCTTGGCAAGACTGTCAAGTGATCCCCACAGCATTCCAAGATCGTAAAATGATCCCGTTCCTGAAAAGGAGCGGGATTTTTTTGTATGGAAATTGGGCGGCAGATCCCTCTTGTATCCGGGGTGCGGGTGCGGTATTCTTATAAGATAAGAAGGTTTTACAGCCAAACCGGGAGGAAACAGCCATGGATGCAGACGAGATCCGCACGCTTTTGGGCGATAACATTTTTGAGCGGGCCAAGAAATACCGCAAGCGCATCCAGCAGAGCACCTGCACCGTGAACGCCGATGGCGTGCGGCATATTTCGGCCATGGTACAGGGCAGCGGCGGCAGCTATTACTATACGCAGGCATGGCTGCGGGAGAACGGCAGCTTTGTCAGTGCGTCCTGCAGCTGCCCGTATAACCAGAACGGCGAGGGTACCTACTGCAAGCATATCGGCGCATTGTTGCTGGACGATGCCGAAAAGAATGCCCCTGCACCGGCGGCAAAGCCGGATGCGATTCCCGGTGTTGTGCGCGGCGCGGCGGGCCTTGCCCCGGAACTGGCCCGGCGGGACAGCTATGCCTCCGGGCTGGAAATGCTGTTTGGCAAAAAGTGGCACGGCGAAACGCCGGTGTCGGATTACGAGGCCCGCAGGCTGCTGGATACCTACAAGGAAGCAGCCCTTGAAAACCTTGGCGTGGACGAGACCGCCCAGCGCACCGGCTTTGCCCATCTGGAACCGGAGCTGACCCTCGTGCCCGGCGCACAGCCATGGCTGCGGCTGCGCATCTCGGACGGCGGGCGGCAGTATGTGGTGAAAAGCATCCCGAACCTGATGGAAGCCGTCGAGATGGGCAAAAGCGTCAGCTACGGCAAGGCACTGGCTTTTGTGCACCGGTGGGATGCCTTTGATGAAGAGTCCCGTGCGCTTTTGCAGTTGCTGCGCCGTCAGGTGAACGCAAGGCAGAGCATGGACAAAGCCGCCGTGCGGGTGTACGGCGGGGCCGAACAAGGCCCGGCGGGAGGCATGATCCTGACCGGCGAGATCTTTGATGACCTTGTGCAGCTGTACGAGCATACCGGTTTTCTGGGCGGGTACGAGCTGCGGGAAGGTCTGCCCGTCATTACCATGACCGTGGAGCGCCGCCGCGGCGGTGTGCAGGTGGAGGGCAGCCCGGCCCTTGCCAGCGTACAGGGCCTTGACTATGATTACCTGTTCAGCGAGGATACGCTCTGGCGGCTGCAGCGGCCCGGGTGCACCCGCATCCTGCCCGCATTGCAGGCGCTGGGCGGCAAAAGCCTGTTCTTTACCAGCGCAGATGCCACGGCCTTTTGCAGCTATGTGCTGCCGGAGCTGGGCAGCAAGCTGAACATCGTGGACCCGGAACGTCTGCTGCTGAACCAGATCCCGCTGGAACCGGTGGTGCAGTTCTATCTGGACGCACCGGACAGCTTCCGCATCGAAGCACACGCGGAGTTTTTGTACGGGGAGGATAAGGTCACGCCGTTCGTGCCGTCTCCGGCAGGGCTTTTGCGGGATGTGCGCGCCGAGAGCCGGGCAAAGCGGCTGCTGGCCTCTTATCTGCAGCCCGGTGTGGGCGGCAGAGAGGAAGTGTACGGCACCGCTGACGAGGACGAGATCTACCGCATGTTGGAGGAGGGCGTGCCGGCCCTGCTGGCCGAGGGTGAAGTATACCTGACGGATGCCTTCCGCAGCCTGCAGGCCGCGCCGCCTCGCATCACGGTGGGCGTTTCGGTGCACGGCAGTGTGCTGGATCTGGAAGTGGATACCGGCGAGTTCCCGGTGGCAGAGCTGAAAGACCTGCTGCGCTCCCTGCACCAGAAAAAGCGCTACCACCGCCTGCGGGACGGCCGTCTGCTGCGGCTGGACGACAGTCTGGAAGGGCTGGACGAACTGAACGATACACTGGAACTTTCCGGGGCCAAGCTCAAGAGCGGCCACGCCGAGCTGCCGCTCTACCGTGCACCCAGTCTCGACTGGGCGCTCTCGGGCCAGAACGGCCTGCGTTTCAACCGCGACGATGCGTTCCGCCGCATCAGCCGCAGCTTTCACGCCGTGAAGGACAGCGAGTATACTCCGCCGGAAAGCCTGCACAATGTGCTGCGCAAGTACCAGCGGGATGGCTACCGCTGGCTGCGCACGCTGGACGGCTACGGCATGGGCGGCATTCTGGCCGACGATATGGGCCTTGGCAAGACCGTGCAGGTGCTCAGCTACCTGCTGGCCGTGAAGGAAAGCGGCCAGCGCCTGCCCAGCCTCATCGTCTGCCCGGCATCGCTGGTGCTCAACTGGCAGGAGGAATGCCAGAAGTTCACGCCGCAGCTTTCCTGCGTGGCTGTGGACGGTGACGCTGCTCACCGGGCAGAGCTGGCAAAGCAGTGGGCGGAAGCCGACCTTGTGGTGACCAGCTATGACCTGATGCGCCGGGACGAGGAGCTTTACAGCGGGCAGCAATTCTACGCCTGCATTCTGGACGAAGCGCAGGCCATCAAGAACCACACGACCCAAAAGTACAAGGCGGTGTGCGGGGTGAACAGCAAGGTGCGGTTCGCCCTTACCGGCACCCCGGTGGAGAACCGCTTGGGCGAATTGTGGAGCATCTTCTCCTTCCTGATGCCGGGGTATCTGCCGCCCTACAAGACCTTCTGCGCCCGGTTTGAAAAGCCTATCGTGCAGGAGGACGACAAAGACGCACTGCGCCGTTTGAACCAGCTCACCGGGCCGTTCATCCTGCGGCGCATGAAGTCCGAGGTGCTCAAAGAGCTGCCCCCCAAGACCGAGAATCTCCACCGTATCGAGCTGGACGAGCAGCAGCGCAAGCTCTACCTTGCCGCTGTGGTGGACGCGCGGGAAAAGCTGCGCGCTGCAAAGCCGGAGGATAAAATGGCGGTGTTCGCAGTGCTCATGCGCCTGCGGGAGATCTGCTGCGACCCGCGCCTTGTGGCAGACAACTGGGACGGCGGCAGCGCCAAGCTGGATGCCTGCATGGAGCTGGTGACGGCTGCTGTGGAGGGCGGACACCGCATCCTGCTGTTCAGCCAGTTCACCTCCATGCTGGAGCTGCTGGCAAAACGGCTGGACGAAGCGGGCGTGAGCCACTTTACCCTGCAGGGCTCCACCCCAAAGCCGGTGCGTGCGGAACTTGTGCGCCGGTTCAACAGCGGCGAAGCGGACGTGTTCCTCATCTCGCTGCGGGCGGGCGGCACCGGCCTGAACCTGACAGCGGCAGATATCGTCATCCACTACGACCCGTGGTGGAACGTGGCTGCGCAGAATCAGGCCACCGACCGCGCCTACCGCATCGGCCAGCGCAACCCGGTGCAGGTGTACAAGCTCATTGCGCAGGACACCATTGAAGAAAAGATTGTGGAGCTGCAGCAGGCAAAGCAGGAACTTGCCGAGACGGTCACCGGCTCGGCAGATGGAGCCATCCTGTCCATGAGACCAGAGGAATTGCTGCAGCTGCTGCAAGAGGAATAAAGAGGAGAAAACATCATGAAAGTCTGGGATCTGCACTGCGATACCCTCAGCGAGCTGCGCAAAGCCGAACATGCGGGCCGGCCCAAGAGCTTTGCGCAGAACGATCTGCATATCGACCTTGAAAAATTACAAAAAGGCGACTATCTGCTGCAGTGCTTTGCAGCATTCGTCAATCTGGGTGACAAAACGCCCGGAGCGGACCCGCTGGTGACAGCGCTGGAAGAGATCGACCAGTTCAAGCGCATCATGGCGGCATATCCGGAAAAAATTGCTCCGGTGTACACGGCGGCGGACATCCGCCGGAATGCTGCGGCGGGAAAGATCAGCGGGATGCTCACCATCGAGGAAGGGGCCTGCTGCAAGGGCAGCGTGGGGGTGCTGCGCCGGATGTATGAGCTGGGCGTGCGCATGATGACCCTGACATGGAACCACGAAAACGAGCTGGCAAGCCCGCAGCGGAACCCCAGCGGGGTGCTGGTGCCCCAGACCGAAAAGGGCCTGACCGGGAAGGGCTTTGAATTTCTGGCCGAGATGGAACGGATGCACATGATCGTGGATGTGAGCCACCTTTCGGACAAGGGCTTCTGGGATATCGCACGGCACAGCACCCGGCCTTTTGCGGCCAGCCACTCCAACTGCCGTGCACTGGCACCCCACACCCGCAACCTGACCGATGAGATGATCCGCGCCCTTTCGGAGCACGGCGGCATTGCGGGCCTGAACTACTATGCGCCCTTTCTGGATGCCGACCCCACCCACCCGGAAAAATGCCGCAGCACGGCGGCGCTCATTGCGAAGCATGCGGCCCACTATAAGCAGGTAGGCGGTGCGCAGATGATTGCCCTTGGAAGCGATTTTGATGGCATCGATGGCCCCCACCAGCTGGAAAATGCTGCCTTCCTGCCGCTGCTGGCGGATGCCCTGCGCAAAGAGGGCTTTACTGAGGACGAGGTGGAAGGCATCTACTACCGCAATGCCATGCGCTTTTTTGAGGAAAATTTGTAATAACAACGGAGAATATGCCGACATGGATAAAAACATGACGCTGGAAAAGCGCATTGCTGCGGAGCTGTACTGCTATCAGGGCAAAATGAGCGTGTTCGTGGACGACCTGCAGGGCCATACCGTGGAGGTGGGCGCGGACGAAGAATTTGAGACGGCATCCACCATCAAGGCGTTCATTCTCGCTGCATTGTATTTGCAGGCGCAGCGCGGCAAAGCAGACCTTGCCGAAGAGATCACCTATGAGCAGAGCCAGTTCGTGGACGGCAGCGGTATGCTGCGCGCGCTGGGCGTGGGCGCAAAGCTCAAGGTGAAGGACACCGCTACCATGATGATCATTTGCTCGGATAACATCGCCACCAATATGATTATCGACTATCTGGGACTGGATACCATCAACGCCTGCATCCGGGAGTTGGGCTTTGCGCATACTGTGCTGCACAATCCGCTGCACTTTGACCGCTACCGCCGGCTTGGCACCACCACGCCGCGCGACTACGCGGCGCTGTTCGCCCGCATTGCAAAAGGGGAGCTTGTCAGCCGGGAAGCCAGCGCCGAGATGCTTTCCATCCTGCGCCAGCAGCACTACAATACCATGCTGACCCACGACTTCCCGCAGTATTATCTGGACTGCGAGGAGACCGGCGCGCCGGAGCTGATCTGGGTGGCCAGCAAGAGCGGCAGCATGAACGCCTGCCGCAACGACGGCGGCATCGTCCACACCCCCTACGGCGAGTATGTCATCGTGCTGATGAACAAGGACTTTCACGATATCATCGAGTACAATGAACACCCCGCCATGGTGTACGGTGCCCGCGTCTCGCGGATGATTCTGGATCAGGTACTGGCCTGTGAGGGCCGACTGTCCCTGTCCTGAGGCACGTATCCGCGCCATAAATGGGAATAATTTGGAAAAATAAAAGGAATTATAACAATGGGTATCACGCTCTCGCCATGGATGATGGTGTTTCTCATTCTGATGACGGGCTTTGCAGGCTTTGTGGATTCGGCAGCCGGAGGCGGCGGTCTTATCAGCCTGCCGGCCTATCTGTTTGCCGGGCTGCCGCCCCACTACACCTATGCTACCAACAAATTCAGCGCCGCCTGCGGCACCACTTTTGCCACAGCCAACTTTTTTAAAAACGGTGCAATGAACCTGAAGGTGGGCATCCTTGCAGCCATTGGCAGCTTTGCGGGCAGTGCACTGGGGGCGCATATCGTGCTGCTGCTCAGCGATGAGCTGCTGCGCACCATGATGTTCCTCATCCTGCCAGTGGCGGCGGTGGTCATTTTGTGGCAGCGCGACCTGCCGGACCAGAACCGGGACGACGGAACCCTGAACCTGAAAAAGATCCTGCTGGCGCTGGGCATCGGCTTGGGCATCGGCCTGTACGACGGCATCGTGGGCCCGGGCACCGGCACCTTTGCCATCATTGCCTTTACCACCCTGATGGGCTTTGACCTGCGTACGGCGGGCGGCAACGGCAAGGTGCTGAATCTTGCCAGCAACTACGCCAGCCTGTTCACCTATCTGATGAACGGTCTGGTGGTGTTCCACATCGGCATCCCCTGCGCCGTCAGCAACATTCTGGGCAACCTGCTGGGGTCCCATTTCGCCCTGAAAAAGGGTGCACGCTTCATCCGTCCCATGATGCTGGTGGTGCTGGTGCTGCTGCTGGGCAAGCTCATCTCGGACGCAGTGCTGTGAGCGCCGGGCGCGCCAGAGACTCCCTCTCCGAGGGAGCTGGCAAAACCGTCAGGTTTTGACTGAGGGAGTCTGCGCCCGTTTCCCGCTGCAAAAAACAAGCCGGGCAGCCCGCAGGCTGCCCGGCTTTGCTCGGATGATCTTTTTTCGGGGGTCGCTTATTCCAGCACCAGCCCTTTGTCAAAGAATGCCAGACCAAATGCACCGGGGCCTGCGTGGGTGCCGATGACGCAGCCGATCTGGCGCACCAGCGGTTCGCCCATGTGCAGATTTTCACGGAAGTAGTTCTCGATGGGCTGCACTTCCCGCAGGCTGGAAGAATAACCGGCAACAGCGGCAAAGTCCGGGCTGATGCCGCCCAGCTCTTCGATCTTCTTGAACAGGGCCACATAGGCACCGGGCAGGCCGCGGGCCTTACCGGCCATGGCTACCTTACCGTCCTTGATGGTGATGAGGGGCTTGATGCCCAGCATCCCGCCCGCGACGGCCACAGCGGCAGGCAGACGGCCGCCCTTGCGCAGATACTTCAGATCGTCGATTGCGGCAACCAGATGCAGGTGCTCCTTGGCGTGCTCCAGATCGGTGGCGATCTGCACCAGCGTCTTGCCTGCGTCACGCAGCTGCACGGCCAGACGCACCAGCAGCGATTCACCCAGACACACGGTGGCACTGTCCACAAACAGCACGTTGTCTACATTGGCGAGGTCTGCGGCCAGCTTTGCGCACTGCCATGTGCCGGACAGCTGGTGGGACAGGAAGATGCCCAGCACTTCGTCTCCGGCGGCAGCGGCTTCCAGATAGAACTTCTCGAACAGCTCCGGGCTGGGCTGGCTGGTGGTGGGCAGCTTGCGGCAGCTGGCCAGGTGGGCATAGTACTCGGTGGGGGTCATGTCGATACCATCCCGCAGGATGCTGCCATCCTCCAGCGTCACGTTCAGAGGGATCACGGTCACGCCCAGCTGCTCGGCTTCGGCGGGCAGGATGTCGGACGCAGAATCGGTGAGAATACGGATCATAAAATACCTCCGGATTTCCGGTAAAAACAAATTCAAGTCATGTTTCCCGACGCTTTGCAATAAAACGTCGGGAAACATTATACCAGAATCCACAGGGAAAAGTCAATTACCTGAGCAAAAATTGCTTCGTCCCAGCGCAAAATACTTGCGTAAAAACCGCTGCTTATGATAAGATAGGCGCTGAGAACCGCACGGCAGGGAGGGCAGGCCATGGAGCAAAAGGCAAAAACAAGGGCGCTGCTGGCTGCGTTCGGCTGCGCACTGGCATACCTGCTGGCAGGCAAAGTGCTGGCATTTCTGCCTGCCCCGGCGTGGGATGTGCGGGCGCTGAGTTTTGTGCACCACTGCATCGCTGCACCTGTCGTGGAGGAACTGGTGTTCCGCGGTGCCATCCAGCAGCTGGCGCAGCCCTTGGGCAGATGGCAGGCCGCGGCGCTGCAGGCGGTACTGTTTGCGGTGCAGCACGGCACCCCGGCGGGCATGGCGTGGGCGCTTGGCTGCGGCCTTGTGCTGGGCGCACTTCGTGAACGCACCGGCAGGATATGGCCGGGGATGCTTTTGCATACATTGAATAATCTGCTGGTTTTTGCAGCAGGATAAAGGGGAACCTATGACCGATTCTGAACTGATGGGCCTTGCGCTGGAAGAAGCCCGCAAGGCGGCTGCACTGGGCGAGGTGCCGGTGGGGGCCGTGGTGGCCCGCAACGGCGAAGTGGTAGCTGCCGCCCACAACACCCGCGAGACCGAAAAAAACGCCCTGCATCACGCAGAGCTGCTGGCCATTGATGCCGCCTGCAAAAAGCTGGGCGGCTGGCGGCTGTGGGAGTGCGAGCTGTTCGTCACGCTGGAGCCGTGCCCCATGTGCGCCGGGGCCATCATCAACAGCCGCATCCGGCGGGTGGTATACGGCGCGGCAGACACCAAGGCGGGCTGCTGCGGCAGTGTGACTGACCTGTTTGCAATGCCCTTCAACCACCACCCGGTGGTGGAGCAGGGGCTGCGCGCAGAGGAAGCACAGGAGCTGCTGCAGGTGTTTTTCAAGGATCTGCGGGCACGGCTTGCGGCCCGGCCGAAGTGGAAACCGCCTGTATGACCGGCACGGAATATGAAGAAACCGTAAAAAAGTGGAAGCTGCGTGAAAAAGTAGGCGGCTTCCACTTTCTTTTTTCGGCAAATTGTGCTATATTATTTAATGGTGTTTTGTCGAAACCCATCTTATGCAGCTGTCTGCCGCGCCGAGCACCGGACTTTGACCGGATAAGAAATGGACGCTGAACGGACGGCGATGGGCCGCACAGACATCTCCTGCACGGCATACCTTTGCAGTGCAGAGATCACGACAGGAGGATTATACTCTTGTACGAAGATGAATTTGAACTGACGTTCAATCTGTCGGGTGAGGAGCCGCAGCCGGAACAGGCTGCACAGGAGCCGCCCGTACCGCCAAAGCCAAAGGCGGCATCACCCGTGGTGGACGAACCCACCCGGGTGATGGTGCTGGAAAAGCCCCAGCCTGCGCCGCAGCCGGAAATGCCGGAGCCTGTGCAGGAAGAGCCGGAGAAAACACCTGCACCTACCGTGCACACAGCAGCCAATGGCCGCTGTGTGCTGATCTCCGGCGGCGACCGCGGCATTGGTGCCGCTGCGGCCCGGGCGTTCTATGCGGCGGGCTACCGCGTGGCGGTGCTGTACCACAGCAATGCCAAAGCCGCTGCAGAGCTGGAAAAACAGCTGCCCGGCATCACCGCCGTGCAGTGCGATGTGGCGTCCCGCGCCAGCTGCGAGCTTGCGTTCCGCACCGCAGAACAGGCACTGGGCCGTGTGGATGTGCTGGTGAGCAATGCGGGCATCGCCCAGCAGAAGCTGTTCACCGACATCACCCCGGAAGAGTGGCAGCATATGCTGGATGTGAACCTGACCGGTGCGTTCCACCTGTGTCAGCTGGCGCTGCCGGGTATGATCCGCCGCAAGGCCGGACGCATCCTGACCGTGAGCAGCATGTGGGGCCAGACCGGCGGCAGCTGCGAGGTGCATTACTCTGCAGCAAAGGCAGGCCTGATCGGCCTGACCAAGGCTTTGGCCAAAGAAGAAGGCCCAAGCGGCATCACAGTGAACTGTGTTGCGCCCGGGGTCATTGATACCGATATGATGGCAGCATTCACCGCCGAGGATAAGGAAGCGCTGGCCGAAGAGACCCCTGTGGGCCGTCTTGGCAGCGCAGACGAAGTGGCGCAGCTGCTGGTGTTCCTTGCCGGCGAGGGTGCGGGCTACATCACCGGTCAGGTGTTCGGCGTGAACGGAGGACTTGTGATCTGATGCGCAGGAACACTTTATTACAGGATTTCCCCCGGCGGGAGCATCCCCGGAGCAAGAAGGAGAGAGCAAAATGGGCATGACTTTAAAGGAACTGTTGACGAAAGGCGAAGGCACCATTTCGGCCAAGGAGGCCAAGGCGCTGGCTGCACAGTGCAGAATGGATGAGGAAACGCTCTACACCCTTCTGGAAGAACGCGGCATCAAGGTTCAGGAAGAGGATGCAGAGCCTACGCTGGATGTGGACAGCATCATGGCCGAGGTCGAGAATGCCGAGAACAACAACGATGATATGGGCATCAGCGAGGACGAGGAAGAGCAGAGCGAGGAGAACCCTGCAGACCTGAAGGCTGCCATGGACGAACTGCTGGACGACCCCGTTAAGAACTACCTCAAGCAGATCGGCCAGATCCCGCTGCTGAGCGCGGAGCAGGAAGTGGAGCTGAGCCGCCGCATCCATGCCGGTGCCGAGGCGGCGCACATCCTGCAGGCCGACCGCCAGAAGTACGGCGGGCCGGAGTACATCAAAAAGAACAGCGCCCGCTTCTCGTTTGAAGAGGATGAGAACAGCCGCAGCTATACCGAAGATCTGGACGAGGAGGGCAACGAGAAGCCCAGCGAGGATGCCGAGGAAAAGGCTGCCGAAGAGGAAGCTATGGAGGCTGTGGAGAACGGCCCTCTGAGCGACGAAAAGCGCGCTGAGCTGCTCAAGACCCGCCGCGATGGCCTGAACGCCCGCCGCAGCCTGAGCGAAGCGAACCTGCGTCTGGTGGTGTCCATTGCCAAAAAGCATGTGGGCCACAATCTGGCATTCCTGGATCTGATCCAGGAGGGCAACATCGGCCTGATCAAGGCTGCCGAGAAGTTCGACTGCGACCGCGGCTTCCGCTTCTCCACCTATGCAACCTGGTGGATCCGTCAGGCCATCACCCGTGCCATTGCGGATCAGGCCCGTACTATCCGCATTCCGGTGCACATGGTGGAGACCATCAACCGGATGCGTCAGGCCACCAACCAGCTGGTGTACCAGAACGGCCACGAGCCGACCCCGGAAGAGTTGGCAAAGGCCATGGATATGAGCGTGGAGCGTGTGCGCGAGATCCAGCGCATGGCACAGGAGCCGGCAAGTCTGGAAAGCCCCGTGGGTGAGGAAGAGGATTCCTCTCTGGGCGATTTCGTCGCAGACGAAAACGCCGAAGCCCCCGGCAAGGCCGCAGACCGCGCCATGGTGGCACAGCAGATCAATCTGGCGCTCAAGAGCCTGACCCCTCGTGAAGAGAAGGTCATCCGCCTGCGCTTTGGTCTGGACGATGGCCGTCCCCGTACACTGGAAGAGGTTGGCCGTGACTTTGGCGTTACCCGTGAGCGTGTGCGCCAGATCGAGGCAAAGGCGATCCGTAAGCTGCACAGCCGCAAGTGCCTGTCCCTGCTGAACGGCCTGATCGAGTGATAAAGTAAAACTCCTTCAGTCATCGCTGCGCGATGCCAGCTCCCTCAGAGAGGGAGCCCTTGGCAAAACCGGAAAGTTATCCGTACTGCCAAAGGCCCCATCTCCGAGGGGGCTGTCTGCGTAAGCAGACTGGGGAGTTCTTTCGTAAAAAACGACTTTTTGCAAAAATCCGGATTTTTTTTGCAAAAACCTCTTGCCAAACGGTGGAAACTGTGGTATTATAACTGAGCTGTGATTGCGCTGCTATAGCTCAGTTGGTAGAGCGCATCCTTGGTAAGGATGAGGTCTCCAGTTCGAATCTGGATAGCAGCTCCAGCTCAGATGCCCTGAAGTCGAAAGATTTCGGGGCGTTTTTCTTTGTGCAGATCGTTTTTGCTGTGCGGGTCCGGAACAGGGCAGAGCAGGCTTTGAACGGCCCTTTCAAGCTTTTTTGCGTTTTTCGTAAATTCATGCTTGACAAGCGGACGCTTTTTCGATATAATAAAGCACGTTCCGGCGGTAAGCGCCGCGCGAAACTTGAGCAATCATGGCCCGGTAGCTCAGTTGGTTAGAGCACCAGCCTGTCACGCTGGGGGTCGTCGGTTCGAGCCCGATCCGGGGCGCCATTTGCTGCTATAGCTCAGTTGGTAGAGCGCATCCTTGGTAAGGATGAGGTCTCCAGTTCGAATCTGGATAGCAGCTCCACAGCAGACACCTCGAAGCCTTAGGACTTCGGGGTGTTTTTTTGTTGTATGACTGCAAAAGCAGGCTGACGGAGTGCGGATTGCTTTGAGTACAAAAACAAAACGCACAGGCTCCGAAGAACCTGTGCGTTTATGGCAGGGGTAGTAAGTTTCGAACTCACGGCACGCGGTTTTGGAGACCGCTGCTCTACCAGCTGAGCTATACCCCTATAGGCATTCGCTGAATGCTTTGTTATTATAGCCGATGCAAAGGCGAATGTCAAGCATTTCTTTCAAGATTCAGGCATTTTTCGTGCCGCAGCTGCAACAGCCTTCTTTTTTATCGGATGCAGGCAGCTGGCTGGAAAGCTGTTCCAGCGTCACGCTGTCGATATACTGGTTGATCACCTCATCAAGGCCGGTCCAGAAGGGCAGGGTGAAGCACTGCTCCCACATGGGACACTCGTTGGTCTCGCTGCCAAGGCAGGGAATGGGTGCCACGCTGCCCTCAATGGCGCGCAGGATCTCGCCGGCGGTGTAGTCGGCAGGGGCTTTGGTCAGGCGGTAGCCGCCCTGACTGCCGCGCTCGCTTTTTACAAGGCCCACACGGGCCAGCGGGGTCACGATCTGCTCCAAATATTTCAGGCTCAGGTTCTGCCGCTCACTGATCTCCTTCAGGCTCACGGTGGTGCCCGGCGCATAACGTGCCAGCTCGGCCATCAGGCGCAGGGCATAACGGCTTTTGGTCGAAAATTTCATGGCGATCCTCTCCTTATTGCTTCCTATAGTATAGCACGTTGCTCGGATTTTGCAAAGGTATCCTCTTGTGCAAACAAAAAAGGTCTGTTATCATAGGATGGATAAGAGGATATTATAAGGAGTGAGAGTATGAGTGAGAAGATCACGGCTGCCGATGCCATCCGTCTGCTGGATGCACACGAGGCGGCTGCTGTAGATGTCCGGGAGCCGGACGAGTTTGCCGTGGGCCACATCCCCGGCGCAAAGCTGCTGCCGCTGGGTCAGGTGCTGAGCCGTGCGGCTGAGGTGCTGCCGGATAAGAACGCTGTATGGCTGGTCTACTGCCGCACCGGCCGCCGCAGTGCCGATGCCGTGCGCAAGCTGGAAAGCCTTGGCTACACCCGCCTGTACGATCTGGGCGGCATTCTGAGCTGGCCCTATGAGATCGAGGGCGACTTTGAAGGGCATTTTTAAAAAGAAAGAAGGATAACTCCATGTCGTTCCACGCAAAAGATTTTGCCGGCAGCCACTGCGGCTGCCGCTACCAGCAGGACTACCGCCCCACCTTGGGCCGCGACGGCAAAAAGGAATCCGGTACGCTGGAGGTCATCAAGTTCTACTATGATGGTGCCATCCGCTTTGAGCAGCACTGCTACGGCGAAGCCGCAACCTTCGTGTTCGGCGTATGGGCATCCGGCATGGACGAGGACGGCACCCTGCACTGGGTGCTGCCCGACCGCCGCAAGAGCTACTACGACGAGGCGTATCTGCCCAAAAAGCTGGACCGCGTGGACGAGGCAGGCAATCTTTACTTTGACGGCAGCAATTTTCCGTGGAAGCTGGCGGACGATTTTGCCGAGGATAAGCGCTGGGGCTACCCCAAGTGGAAGGTGGTACTGGGAAAACTGACCGGAAAGGGCAAAAAAGGTGACTGAATCACGAAAATCCAGTATTCATATTGACATACTAGGGAATGATATGGTATAACTTATCCGTTGAAAGGATTCCGCATCTGCACAGGGCATTCAAGGCTCCCGCAGACGCGTTCAATAAGAAAGGATCATTCCTATGGAAAACATGGAAAAAGTGGTTTATCTGGATAATGCTGCCACCACTCCCTGTGCTCCCGAGGCACTGGAATTGATGGTCAAAGCCCTGAGCGGTGCCTGCGGCAACCCCAGCAGCCATTACAGTGTGGGCTATGAGGCTAAGGAATTCGTGGACACCGGTCGTGCGCAGGTGGCAAAGGCCATCAATGCAAGTCCGGCTGAGCTCTTCTTTACCAGCTGCGGCTCCGAGGCTGACAACTGGGCCGTAAAGGGCACCGCCTTCACCAAGGCACGCCAGAACAAAAAGCACCTCATCACCAGCGCTTTTGAGCACCATGCGATCATGCACAGCATGGCTGCACTGGAGCGCATGGGCTTTGAAGTGACTTATATCAAGCCCACCGCCGAGGGCTACATCCGTCCCGAGGACGTGGAAGCTGCTATCCGTCCCGATACCGCGCTGGTCAGCATCATGATGGCCAACAACGAGATCGGCACCATCCAGCCCATCAAGGAGATCGCCGAGGTCGCTCACAAGCACGGTGTCTGGATGCACACCGACGCGGTGCAGGCTGTGGGTGCCATCCCCGTGGACGTGAAGGAGCTGGGCGTGGATATGCTGTCCATGAGCGCCCACAAGTTCAACGGCCCCAAGGGCATGGGTGCCCTGTACTGCCGCAAGGGCGTATGGCCCCAGAACCTGATCGATGGCGGCAGTCAGGAGGCCCGCCACCGTGCAGGCACCGAGAATGTGGCCGGCATTGCTGCCATGGGCAAGGCACTGGAGATCGCCACGGCGCATCTGGATGAGCGCATGGCCCACGAGAGCGAGCTGCGCGATTATGTCATCGACCGCGTCCTCAAGAACATCCCGGAAGCCCGCCTGAACGGCGGCCGCAGCCCTCGTCTGCCCAACAATGTGAACATCAGCTTCCCGGGTCTGGAAGGCGAGACCATCCTGCTGGATCTGGATATGCACGGCATCTGCGCCTCCACCGGCTCTGCCTGCAACTCCGACAGTCTGGACCCCAGCCACGTCCTGCTGAGCATCGGCGTGCCTGAGGAGATCGGCCACGGCTCCATGCGGTTCACCTTTGGCCCGCAGAACACCATGGAAGAAGCAAAATATCTGTGCGACGTGCTGGAGGAAGTGATCCCCCGCCGCCGTGCTATGAGTTGTATGTGGCTGCAGGGCCAGAACACGGCCCGCCAGTTCAGCCTGAAGGGAGAGCAGTAATTATGGCAAGCATGTATAGCGCAAAGGTCATGGAGCATTTTGCAAATCCGCACAATGTGGGTGAGATCCCCGACGCAAACGGCGTGGGCGAAGTGGGCAACCCCAAGTGCGGCGATATCATGCGCATGTACCTGAAGATCGAGAACAACGTGATCGTGGATGTCAAGTTCCTCACCTTCGGCTGCGGTGCCGCCATCGCCACCAGCAGCATGGCCACCGACCTCATCAAGGGCAAGACCATCGACGAGGCGCTCAAGCTGACCAACAAGGCTGTTGTGGAAGCTCTGGAAGGTCTGCCTCCCATCAAGGTGCACTGCTCTGTTCTGGCCGAGCAGGCCGTCAAGGCTGCTCTGTCCGACTACTACCGCCGTCAGGGCATCGATCCGGAACCCATCGTGGGTAAGCTCGAAGAGGACTGCGACCACTGCGAGAGCTGCGGCCACTGATCCCCGCAAAGGACGCTTTAGGGGACACCGTTTTGTGCGGTGTCCTCTTTTTTTGCAAAAGGCTGCGTTGTTGTATCCTATCCAAAACGTAATAAAGCAAGCGTAAAATATTATTTGTTTACAAAAATACCCTGAATATGCACTCGTTCATGAAAAATTCATATATTGTTCAGAATGAGTTCACCACTTTTCGGTATAAGTAGGGCAACACAGGCGCAAAGAGCGCCGAACTCCCACGGAAGCGGACGAAGAACAGGGCAAAGAACGGTTCGCGGCACGCACTGCAATGCAGGTGCGTCGGCCCCGGAAAACGTCCCGCCGCACAGGAAAGGAAACGAGTTAGTATGAAAATTGGTTTTTGGGAACTTGTCGTCATCGTGATCGTGGCGTTCGTGTTCATCGGCCCGGATCAGCTGCCTGTCTACGCAAAGAAGATCGGCAAGATGCTGCGTGAACTGAAAAAGTACACCGGCGCTGCTTCTGAGGAGATCCAGAAGAACGTTGTGGAGCCGCTGAATGAGATCCAGGCCCCCCTGAAGGAAGCTGTTGCCCCGCTGACCGATATCAAGAAGGATATCGACAACAGCGTCAAGGATGTGACCAAGAGCTTTACCGGTATCGGCAAGACCAGCAAGGAGGAAGCTGCCAAGGCGGAAGCCGCCGAGGAAGTGGCCGAGCTGACCGAGGAGCCGGTGGAAGAGCTGGAAGAGGACGCTGCACCTGCCGCCGCCAAGGCAGAGGAAAGCGCTCCCGCTGAGGAGACCGCTGCACCTGCCGAGAAGGCCGAAGAACCCGCCGCCCCGGTGGAAAAGGCCGAGCCTGCTGCAGAAGCGGCTCCCGCACAGGAAGCTGCCGAGGCTGCTCCTGCGGCCGAGCCGGTGGAGGAAGACCCTCGTCAGAATGATGTTCTGCCGAAGGACTGATTACTTACTGGATGCACCCGCGCCCGCGGTTGCCTGATACATGCAATAAGCCCGCCACGCGGCGCGGCAAAGTAAAAAGGAGATTTTTATTATGCGTATTGGTACTAACGAACTGCTGATCATCCTGGTCGTCGCTCTGCTGATCTTTGGACCCAAGAACCTGCCGAAGCTGGGCAAGATGTTCGGCAAGACCATCAACGGCTTCAAGAAGGGCATGGAGGACGAGGAAGGCTCCGATGATTCCGAGGAGAAGACCGAGAAGAAGGTTTCCAAGAAGGACGAAGACGAGGAGTAATTGTGGCTACGAACGTTAAGCGCAAAAAGAAAAAAGCCGAAGTCATGGCAGAGGACGGCAGCATGACGCTGACCGGCCATCTGAAAGAACTGCGGAACAGGCTGATCATCTGCGCGGTGGTGTTCGTGGTGGGTGTTGTGGTCTCGCTGGCATACGCCGACCGTCTGATCGATCTGCTCACTGCCATGGGCCGCGACTATTACGAGTTTGTTTCCATTGCCCCGCAGGAAAAGCTGATGCAGTATTTCCGCGTCTCCATTCTGGCAGGCGTGGTGGTCACCGTTCCGGTGGCGTTCTACCACATTTATGCATTTGCAAAGCCGGGCCTGAAAAAGAGCGAGAGCTTCTTCTTCAAAATGGTCATGCTGCTGGGTCTGGTGCTGTTCTGCGTAGGCGTGCTGTTCGCCTACAAGCTCATGATGCCGTTCATGCTGCGTTTCCTCAGCACCGGCATCGAGGGTGCAGAGTACATCCAGACCACCACCAGTATCGAGAGCTATGTCAACCTCTGCTTGACCATGTTCATCATTTTTGGCTGCGTGTTTGAGATGCCTCTGATCACCATCATCCTGTCCAAGATGGGCATTATCAACCCGCAGCTGCTCAAGCAGGTGCGCGGCGTTGCCATCGTGATCATCTTCTTCATCGCAGCCGTTGTCACCCCGCCGGATATCGTGTCTCAGTGCATGGTGGCCGGCCCCATGGTGCTGCTGTACTTCATCAGCATCTTCCTGAGCGGCATCTTCTATAAGCCGAAAGAGGACGATGATGACGAAGATGACGAGGATGAGGACGAAGAGTAAGCTCTGACTTCTGGTTTTCTGTTTTATCATTGCAAAAACAAAGGCTGCTGCGCCATTTGGTGCAGCGGCCTTTGTTGCGTAAAAAGCACTTTTGCGCTATCTGCTGCGCGGCAGCCGCAGGCTGACAGCAGCAATATGCCGTTTGCTGCCGCGACCCTTCCCGTGAAAAAGCAGATCAGAAAAGCCCGCAGGCTTTTCTGATCTGCAGATATAAAAATAATTTTTCCGCTATGATTGCCAAAGCGAACGCGGCGGCAATTCCAAATCGTTGCTGCTCAGTCTATACAAGCCACCCGCCCTGTGCTAGAATGAAACCAACAAATCAAAGGCGGTGAAACCATGCATCCACTCCCGGAATACCCTCGCCCGGCCATGCGCCGGGACAGCTATGAGAACCTGAACGGCCTGTGGAAGTACGCCATTACCCAGACAGCTGAATACCCTGCTGCGTGGGACGGCAGCATTCTGGTGCCCTACTCGCCGGAAGCAAAGGCCTCCGGCGTGGGCCGCACCCTGCAGCCCGGCCAGTGGCTGCACTACCACTGCACCTTTGCTCCCCCTCCGGGAGAAGGGGGCCGGGTGCTGCTGCACTTCGGCGCGGTGGACGATGCCTGTGCGGTGCAGGTGAACGGCCATCTGGTGGGCGGCCATCGGGGCGGCTACTGGCCCTTCACACTGGATGTCACCGCCCAGCTCAACGATACGGGCCGCAACAGCCTGTGGGTGGCCGTGCAGGACCCCACGGACAGCGGCACGCAGGCCCGGGGCAAGCAGACCCTGAAGCCCGGCGGCATGTTCTATCCGGCCCAGAGCGGCATCTGGCAGACGGTCTGGATGGAGCGTGTGCCGGAAAACTACATCCAGTCGCTCACGGTCACGCCGGACTACGATGCCCGCACCGTGACCGTGAAAGCCCATACTTCCATGCCCGGAGGTGCAGTGAACCTGTGGGCCGTGGTGCGCGCTGGCGGCGTGACCATTGCCGAGGACTGGGGCAGCGACGAAGCGGACCGGGACGGCGAGGTGACGCTGAACATCCCGGAGGAACATTTCTTTCCGTGGAGCCCGGATACCCCGTTTTTGTATGACCTGACCGTGGGTACCACGCAGGGAGGGGAGGAGCAGTTCGACACCGTGCACAGCTACTTTGCCCTGCGCAAGTGGAGCTGTGAGCCGGATGCGCGGGGCGTGCTGCGCTTCTGCCTGAACGGAAAGCCCATCCTGCTCAACGGCCTGCTGGACCAGGGCTACTGGCCGCAGGGCCTGTATACCCCGCCTTCCGATGCGGCGGTGGAGCGGGAGCTGAGCGAGGTGAAAGCGCTGGGATTCAACCTGCTGCGCAAGCACGCCAAGATCGAGCCGCAGCGCTGGTACTACCACTGCGACAGGTTGGGCCTTGTGGTCTGGCAGGACATGGTGAACGGCGGCAGCAGATACAACCTGTGGTTCGTCACCTACCTGACCAATGTGCTGCAGCCTCTTGTGCGCCGCCTGCCCGACGCAGAGCCACTCTGGGGCCTGCTGAGCCGCGGAAAAGCATCCAGCCGGGAAACATACCGCGAAGAGCTGCAAGCCACCGTGGAAGCCCTGCGCTGCCATCCGTGCATCGGCTGCTGGGTGCCCTTCAACGAAGGCTGGGGCCAGTTTGATGCGGCCGGGGCCGTGCAGGCCATCCGCGCGCTGGACGATACCCGCCTTGTGGACGAGGCCAGCGGTTGGTATGATCAGGGCGGCGGAGATGTGTGCTCCATCCACAACTATTTCTATCCGCTGCATGTAAAGCCCGGAAACCGTACCGTGGCCCTGAGTGAATACGGCGGTATTGCATGGCCCATGCCAGGGCACGAAGCACCGGGCAAAACCTACGGCTACGGCACGGCCAAGAGCCGCGCAGATCTGACCGCCCGCTGCAAAAAGCTGCAGTTGGGCACAGTGCTGCCACAGCTGAAAAAAGGACTTTCGGCGCTGGTGTACACCCAGCTGACGGATGTGGAAGATGAGGTGAACGGTCTGTTCACCTATGACCGGGCCGAGATCAAGCCGGATGCCAATGCCGTCCGCTCGGTGAATGCTGCCCTTGCCGCAGAGTTCGCAAAAGTGACGCGATGAAAGAAAAAACTCCCTCAGTCATCACACAGCGATGACTGAGGGAGTTTTATGTTACAGCAGCTCTCAGTTGTTGGCGCTGTTGTTCACGATCTTTTTGGCGGGCAGCTTGTTCATGGCAGAGCTGTCCAGATCGTGTGCCAGCTCTGCACCGCCTGCGGCCAGTGCGTCGTCCAGCTCGCCGCCCTTCATATCGCTCAGGATCTGGCTGCGCAGGTCGTCCAGCGAGGAAACGCTCAGCGGGTCTACACGCACCATCAGGAGCAGGGTGTAGCTGTTGATCTGCACGGCAGCGGCTTCGCCGTAGGAAAGGCTGCGCAGAGCATCGGCTGCGCCATCCTGCGTAAAGGCCGAAGCAACATCGCTCTCGGTCAGCAGCTCGGTCTGGACGCTGGCGCTGTCGTCGGAAGTTTCGCTGTCCAGCACAGCGTAGATGTCCGGCAGGGCATTCTGTGCGGCCTCATGCAGGACGCTCACCTGATCCGAGACCGTCTCGCCGCCTGCGGCGTTGACGCTGTCGGCAGCGGCCTGTGCCAGCTTGAGCATCTCGGCCTTCTGGTCATCGTCCGCAAAGGCGTAGGTGCTGGTATTGTACAGCGGGATGCTGATGTAGCAGATCTCATACATGCTGTCGTCCAGATGGCTGGTCAACTCGTCGTCCTCCACCGGGGCCTCGCCGTTTTTGCCGTAGACCAGTTCCAGCAGGGCGGTGTGCTCCATCTGCAGACGTTCATATGCCTTGACGGTCTCCAGACCGATGCCGTTGGCGGTGTAGGTGTCGCCGTACTGGTCCATCATCTGCTGGGCATAACGGTCGGCAGTGGCGATCTGCTCGTCGGTCAGCTCACCGCCCAGTGCCTTGAAGCGGGCATCCACAGCGGCCAACGTTTCCAGCGTCTGCTGGGTCTGCTGGGCCACGTAGTCGCTGACCACGGCGCTCTCGCCGCTGTCAGAGTCGGTGGTGATGGTCTCTTTCAGGAAGGCTTTTACGTCGGTGGTGTCCTGATCGGTGCCGGCAAGCTGGGCGGCCTGCTGGTAAGCACCGTACTGTGCCAGCAGATACATGCCGGAGGTGATCTCAAAATCACCGATGCTGCCCACGGTGTCCGGGGCGGAAATGGTGCAGCCCACAAGGCTGAACACCAGTGCAAGTGCGCAGATCAGCGCGAGAAGTTTCTTTTTCATGGCAATGCTCCTATGATGTTTATTTTTACTCGGCGGAGGCAAGGATCTCTGCCATCGCCTTGAGGATGCTTTGCAGCAGCTCCAGCGGCTTTTCGTCGGGCTGAAGCGTGACCAAGAGATAGGGCCGGTTGCCTGCACCGGCGGTGACGCGGCCATTGAAGGCCACCAGCAGGCCCCGGATCATGGGCAGCTCCAGACTTTCCAGCTGCAGGGTGAGGGTGTCCTTTTTCTGGGTCACTTCGGTCACGCCCACAGTGCTGGCCTGCACGCGTACCAGCGACACGTTGACCAGATCGCTCACCGAGGGCGGCGGGTCTCCGTAGCGGTCGATGAGCTCGTCCAGCACATCGGCGGCATCCTCTGCCGTCTGGATGGCGGCAATGCGCTTGTAAGCTTCAATGCGGCCCGGGCCGTCTGCGATATATTTCTCCGGGATGAAGGCATCCACCCGCAGGTCCACAAGGCATTCACTCTTGTCCCGCCGGACAGGTTCGCCCTTGGCCCGGGCGATGGCCTGCCCCAGCATCTTCACATAGAGGTCGTAGCCCACGGCCTCCATGTGGCCGTGCTGACTGTGGCCCAGAAGACTGCCCGCACCGCGGATTTGCAGGTCCCGCATGGCGATGCGGAAGCCGGAGCCGAAGGCCGTGAACTCCCGGATAGCGGAGAGCCGCTTCTGGGCGATATCGGTCAGGGTCTTGTCCCGCCGGAAGGTGAAGTAGGCATAGGCCTTGCGGCCGGAGCGGCCCACCCGGCCTCTTATCTGGTACAGCTGGGCAAGGCCCATGCGGTCGGCATCCTCGATGATGAGGGTGTTGCAGTTGCGCACGTCAATGCCGGTCTCGATGAGGGTGGTGCACACCAGAATATCGATCTCGCCGTTCAGCAGATGCTGCCACACGGGGTTCAGCTCCTCCTCGGTCATCTTGCCGTGGGCAATGCCGATGCGTGCGCCGGGCACCAGTTTGCTCACATGGGCGGCGCAGGCTTCGATGTTGTCCACCCGGTTGTGCAGGTAGTACACCTGCCCGCCCCGGGCAAGCTCCTTCTTCATGGCTTCGGCAAGGATGACGTCGTTGTATTCCAGCACAAAGGTCTCCACGGGCTGCCGCTCGATGGGCGGCTGTTCGATGGTGGAAAGGTCCCGGATGCCGCTCATGGCCATGTTCAATGTGCGGGGGATGGGAGTGGCCGACAGGGTGAGCATGTCCACCCCGATGAAGTTCTCCTTGAGCTTTTCCTTGTGCTTGACGCCGAAGCGCTGCTCCTCATCGATGATGACAAGGCCGAGGTCATGGAACTTCACGTCCTTGGACAGCAGCCGGTGGGTGCCCACCACGATATCCACACTGCCCGACTGCAGGCCCCGGAGGGTCTCCTTCTGCTGCTTTGCGGTGCGGAAGCGGGACATCATCTCCACCTTCACGGGAAAAGCTTCCATGCGGGAGAGGATGGTGTTGTAGTGCTGCCACGCCAGCAGGGTGGTGGGGGCAAGGATGGCGCACTGCTTGCCGCCCATCACGCACTTGAAGGCGGCGCGCAGGGCCACTTCGGTCTTGCCCACGCCCACGTCGCCGCACAGCAGGCGGTCCATGGGCCAGCCCTTTTCCATGTCCTGCTTGATCTCGGCAGTGGCGTTCAGCTGGTCGTCGGTCTCGTCGTAGTCAAAGCGGGTCTCAAAGTCCCGCTGCCAGTCGCCGTCCGGCGGGAAGGCGTAGCCCGTGGCCTGACGGCGGCGGGCGTAGAGCTCGATCAGTTCCTGCGCCATCTCCTCGGTGGCTTTTTTTACCCTGGCGCGGGTACGCTGCCACTCGGCACCGCCCAGCTTTGCCAGCTTTACCTTTTCCTCGTCGCCGGGGGCGGTGTAGCGGCTCAGCAGGTCCAGCTGGGTCACCGGAACATACAGCACATCCGAGCCGGAGTACTGCACCTTCAGGTAATCTTTCGTGGCACCCTGCACTTCCAGCCGCTGGATGCCCGCATACATGCCAATGCCGTGGCTCTGGTGCACCACGTAATCCCCGGGCTTGATGTCCGAAAGGCTGGAAAGGGCGTTCTTGTTCTTTTTGCGCTTTTTGGTCTCGGCGGAGGTTTCTTCCTCCAGACCGTGCCTGCGGCTGGACAGCACTGCCGCATGGGCAAACGGAAAGGTGCACCCGGCGGTCAGATGGCCCGGCAGCACCTGTACGATGCCTTTTGTGGGCCGCACATCCCGGCTCATGCTCACGGAGTAGCCCTTGTCGGCAAGGTCGCGGGTGAGGGCGGCGGCACCCTTGGGCGTTCCGGAAAACAGGGTGACGGCATAGCCCTGCGCAATGAGCGGGTCAAGGTCTTCTCGCAGGGAGACAAGGTCGCCGTTCCAGTTGGGGGCGGCAAAGGCCTCGGCGTTGATGAGGTCTTTCAGCTTAAATTCGTTCATGCCGCGCAGGAAGTTCTCGCACAGCAGGGTGCTCTGCTTCTGGGCGGCAGCGGCAAGGTCGTCCATGGTCTGGTAGAGTACATCCAGCCCGGGGCAGAGCACACCCTCTTCCAACAGGCCGGTCAGCTCTTCGCTGCGACGGAACTCGGTGGCCTTCTGGGCATCCCGGATGCCGCCCACCTCGTCCAGAATGAACAGCGGTGTGTCCAGATGATCCAGCAGGGTGGCCGGTTCTGGGTAACGCAGGCCGTAATATTTATCCATGGCTTCCGGCATCAGGCCGGAGTCCAGTTGGGCAAGGTCGGCTTCCGTGGCCTTTTCCAGTGCGGTGCGGTGCCGGCCGCGTGCCTTTTTGATGGCGGCACGCAGGGCCTCGGCAGTCTCGGCGGTATCGCCGAACAGCACCTCGCGGGCAGGGGAAAGATAGATCTTTTCCAGTGCGCTGTCCCGCCGCTGGGTGAGCAGGTCGAAGGAGGAAATGGAATCGATCTCGTCGTCCCAGTACTCCACGCGGGCAGGCTGGCGCATATCCGGCGCATAGATATCCACGATATCGCCGCGCACACTGAACTGTCCCGGGCCGTCCACCTGACTGCGCCGCACATACCCGGCGGCGAACAGCCGGGCCACAAGACCTTCGCGGTTGTACACCATGCCGGGTTTGAGGGTAAGAGTGTTCTTTAAAAATTCATCCCGGGGCACGGTGTACTGCAACAGCGCTTCGGCGGGCACGCAGACCGCGTTCAGCCGCCCGCCTGCAAGGGAGCCCAGCACCGAAAGGCGGCGGTACTCGTACTCGCGGCCCGCGCCCTCCACTGGGCGCAGCATAAAGTCCCGGGGCGGGAACACGGCGGCAGAAAGGCCCAACGCCTTGAGGTCGTCCGCAAAGTGGGTGGCCTCGGCCTCGCCGGGGGTCACGATGCACAGCACCCGGCCAAGGTCTTTCTGCAAGGCGGCGTACAGCAGGGCACGGCCTGCGGGCGGCAGACCGAACAGCGCGGCAGGACCAGGCTGTGCAAAGCTGGCCGCGATCTTCTGATATTCCGGTGTGGCCTTGAGCAAGGCTTCGTACATGAAAAAACCTCCTTTCCTGTCAGAATGCGGGAGAATAACGATTTTGAATATCCTCCGCTTGCGCTCTGGATATTTTCAGCGGAAAAATGATTTATATTTTGCAATTCAGGAAAATCTGCGGATTTTCCTGAATTGCTTTTTCACGGGTAGGGTCGTAAAGGCAAACGGCAGCTGCCACGCTGGTTTCCTGCGGGAACCGAGGGTGCTCTTACCCGTTATACTTGCTCTGTGCCAGACTCAGCTTGCCGTCCATGATGAGCTTTGCGGCGGCTTCCAGATCAGGGTAGCGGCCGCTCAGAGCCTTGGCATCCTCTGCCGGGAACTTGCCCAGCACCCACGCGGCAAGGTCGTAGTCCGGGTGGGGCTTGGCACCCACGCCGATGCGGATGCGGGGGAAG
Organism: Faecalibacterium sp. AF10-46; assembly: GCF_003604105.1. Classification (NCBI taxonomy): domain Bacteria; kingdom Bacillati; phylum Bacillota; class Clostridia; order Eubacteriales; family Oscillospiraceae; genus Faecalibacterium; species Faecalibacterium sp. AF10-46. Next base: position 95,948 of record NZ_QVGY01000011.1, read on the forward strand.
TTCTCCCCGCCCAAGCGGGCGATAATGCTCTTCAGGCCGTTATGTCCGCCTGCGGAGCCGGAGGGCCGGATGCGCAGTTTGCCGGGGTTCTGGGTGATATCGTCGCACAGAACGATGACGTGGTCGGCAGGGATCTTGAAAAAGCCCGCCGTGGGGGCGATGGAGTCGCCGGAGAGATTCATGTAGGTCAGGGGCTTGAGCAGCACCACCTTGTGGCCGTCCACTTCGCCCTGACCCCACAGGCCTTCAAATTTGGTTTTGCTGACCGAAATGCCCCACTTGTCGGCCAGATAGTCCAGCGCGGCATAGCCCGCATTGTGGCGGGTGCCGTCGTATTTTGTTTCCGGGTTGCCAAGACCGGCGATCAGCCAGATGTCATTTGTATTCATGAGTGTTATATTTTCCTTTTTGTGATAAATTGTCCGATGCAAGTCCTAAGTATAACATACGCGCGTGCAAAAAGATATACATTATAAGCGAAAAAGATGCACCTGCAAACAAAAACCGCCGCGCAGGGCCATCCTGTGCAGCGGTCTGTACGCGAAAAACGGACAGCTTATTTGCTCTGCTCGTCTTCCAGCTTCTTTTTTTTGGCAATGTAGGCTTCCATCTTGGGCTCTGCCCAGCCGTCCAGATTGGTCTGGCGCTCCCGGGCGATGCCCAGTGCCTGTGCGGGCACGTCCTTGGTGATGGTGCTGCCGGCGGCGGTGTAGGCACCATCGCCCACCTTCACGGGGGCTACAAGGTTCGTGTTGCAGCCGATGAAGCAGTAATCGCCGATCGTAGTGCGGAACTTATCCTTGCCGTCGTAGTTGCAGGTGACGGTGCCGCAGCCGAAGTTGCAGTACTTGCCCACATCGCTGTCGCCGATGTAGGTCAGGTGGCTCACCGTGTTGCCACGGGCAAAGTTGGAGTTCTTGGTCTCTACATAGGCACCCAGATGCACGCCGTAGTCGGTGACGGTGTTCACCCGCACATGGGTGAAGGGGCCGATGTTGTTGTGAGGACCGATGTGGCTGCTGTACACCTGACTGGCGTTGACGGTGCTGCCCTCGTCTACGATGCTGTCCTCGATGAGGGTGTTGGGGCCGATGATGCAGCCCGCACCGATGACCGTCCTGCCGCGCAGGATGGTACCGGCCAGAATGACGGCACCCGGGGCGATGACCACGTCCGGTGCAATCTGCACGGTGCGGCTGTCGATGATCACGCCGTTTGCGATGTGCTGCAGCAGAATGACCACGCGGGCGGCTTCGGCGGCATCCAGCTGCTCACGCGCTGCATTCAGCGCAGCAGAAGAAACAGAATTTTCCATACGATAGATCTCCCTTCCGGCACGGCGGCTCCCGGCGGGCGGATGATAAGGCCTGACCCGGAAAAATGATGCATCCATATCCAAAGATGGATACAACAGAAGCTTTGTGCCGACAAAAAAGAAAAAGCTGAAATTACAGGGATGGAAAGTTGTATCCAACAGACGGATAATCCGCGTCAGAAAACGAAAAACCTCTCGAACTTTTTCCCATTTTATATTACCGGAAAACTCGGCAAAATTCAAGTGATTTGCATAAAAAATATCAAACAAATTCGGTGTTTTGCACGGTGGAAACGGATGGATTTTCTGGTATAATAATTTAGCATTCACAAAACAATGTTCATCGATCAAATGAGACAAGGCAAGCGATGAGGCTGCGGCGCGGATGCTCCGCAGTCAAAAATGGGAGGTAAACAACGCATGAGCAAAAAGTATCTGTACTACTTCAGCGAAGGCAATGATGCTTTCGGCGGCGACAAAGTCACCATGAAGAACACTCTGGGCGGCAAGGGCGCCGGTCTGGCAGAAATGACTGCAGCCGGTATGCCGGTGCCGCAGGGTTTCACTATCACCACCGACGCCTGCACCCAGTATTATGCAGACGGCCGTCAGATCAATGACGAGATCACTGCTGATATCTTTGAGCATCTGAAGGGTCTGGAGCAGATCACCGGCAAGAAGTTCGGCGATAACCAGAACCCCCTGCTGGTCTCCGTCCGTTCCGGCGCACGTCAGTCCATGCCCGGCATGATGGACACCATCCTGAACCTGGGCCTGAACGACGAGGCTGTTGAAGGTCTGGCAAAGAAGACCGGCAACGCCCGTTTTGCATACGACTGCTACCGTCGCTTTGTGCAGATGTTCGCGGACGTCGTTATGATGGTCCCGAAGAGCCTGTTCGAGGTCGAGATCGACAAGATGAAGGAAGCCAAGGGTGTCAAGAACGACGTGGACCTGACTGCTGACGACCTGAAGGAACTGGTCGGCACCTTCAAGAAGATCTACGAGGAGAACGAAGGCCGTCCCTTCCCGCAGGATCCCCGTGATCAGCTGATCGAGGCTGTCAAGGCCGTCTTCCGCAGCTGGGACAACCCCCGTGCAAATGTCTATCGTAAGATGAACGAGATCCCCTACGAGTGGGGCACCGCAGTCAACGTTCAGCAGATGGCATTCGGCAACTCTGGCGACCGCTCCGGCACCGGCGTTGCATTCACCCGTGACCCCGCCACCGGCGCTAAGAAGCTGATGGGCGAGTACCTGATCAATGCACAGGGCGAGGACGTTGTGGCCGGCGTGCGCACTCCTTCTCCCATCAGCCACCTGAAGGATCAGATGCCTGAGGTGTACGATCAGTTCGTTGAGATCGCGACCCGTCTGGAGAACTACTTCCGCGATATGCAGGATATGGAGTTCACCATCGAGGACGGCCATCTGTACATGCTGCAGACCCGTAACGGCAAGCGTACCGCTCAGGCTGCTCTGCAGATCGCATGTGATCTGGTGGACGAGGGCATGATCACCGAGCAGGAAGCTGTCCTGCGCGTGGAGCCCAAGCAGCTGGATACCCTGCTGCATCCCCAGTTCGATGCCGCTGCCCTGAAGGCCGCCGAGGTCGTCGGCAAGGGTCTGGCAGCTTCTCCCGGTTCTGCCTGCGGCCAGATCGTCTTTACTGCTGAAGAGGCAGAGGAGATGGTCAAGTCCGGCAAGATGAAGAAGGTCGTTCTGGTCCGTCTGGAGACCAGCCCCGAGGATATCGTGGGCATGCAGGTCTCTCAGGGCATCCTGACCGTCCGCGGCGGCATGACCAGCCACGCAGCCGTTGTTGCCCGTGGTATGGGCACCTGCTGTGTCTCCGGCTGCGGCAATGACAACGATGTCAAGATCGACGAGGAAGCAAAGACCTTCGAGATCAATGGCCACAAGTTCGCCGAGGGCGACTGGATCTCCATCGATGGTTCCACCGGCAACATCTACGGCGAGCAGGTCGCTACCGTGGCCGCTACCGGCAATAAGAACTTCAACCGCTTCATGGGCTGGGCAGACGCTGCTCGTCAGCTGCTGGTCATGACCAACGCTGATAACCCGCGCGACGCACAGCAGGCAGTGGATCTGGGTGCTGAGGGCATCGGCCTGTGCCGTACCGAGCACATGTTCTTCGCAGAGGATCGCATCAAGGCTGTGCGTGAGATGATCTGCGCACGTACCGTGGAAGAGCGCGAAGCTGCTCTGGCCAAGGTCGAGCCGTTCCAGCAGGGTGACTTCGAGGCCATGTACCGCATCATGGGTGAGCGCCCGATGACCATTCGTTATCTGGATCCGCCTCTGCACGAGTTCCTGCCCACCAAGGACGAGGACATCAAGGAGCTGGCTGCCGATATGGGCATGACCTTCGATGACCTGAAGAACGTGGTTACTTCTCTGCACGAGTTCAACCCCATGATGGGTCACCGTGGCTGCCGTCTGGCTGTTACCTACCCTGAGATCGCTGCGATGCAGACCCGCGCTGTGATCAAGGCTGCTCTGAACGTCTCTGCTGAGACCGGCCATGTGATCACCCCGCACATCATGATCCCGCTGGTCGGCGAGGTCAAGGAGCTGAAGTTCGTCAAGGACGTTGTGGTCAAGGTTGCTGACGAACTGATTGCTGCTGCTGGCGTTGAGATGAAGTATCAGGTCGGTACCATGATCGAGATCCCCCGTGCAGCCCTGACTGCCGGCGAGATCGCCAAGGAAGCCGAGTTCTTCAGCTTCGGCACCAACGACCTAACCCAGATGACCTTCGGCTTCAGCCGTGATGATGCCGCCAAGTTCCTGGGCGCATACTACGAGAACAAGATCTACGAGAGCGATCCGTTCCAGCATCTGGATCAGATCGGCGTTGGCAAGCTGGTCAAGATGGCTGCCCACGACGGCCGCGAGACCCGTCCTGATCTGGGTCTGGGCATCTGCGGCGAGCACGGCGGCGACCCCACGAGCGTGGAGTTCTGCCACAATGTCGGTCTGGACTATGTCAGCTGCTCTCCCTTCCGTGTGCCTATCGCACGTCTGGCTGCCGCTCAGGCTGCTATCAAAAATCCCAGAAAGTAAGATTGTTGCATGAAGATGCACTAATCGTGCAAAACATGGGAAGATAAACGTATGATAAACCCTCCCCGGTGAAACTGAATGGTTTTGCCGGGGAGGGTTTTGGTTTTAAGAGGAGAAAAAGTATGAAGAAAAGAGAAATTGATCCGCTTGAAGAAATTATGAGTAATCCGTATTATCAACTACGTGATGATTATAACTATGCAGAAAAGGTGAAGGGGACTATTAGTTTTGGGCAATATAGCATGAAATATTGGGCATTAGAACGAGATATAGTCCTTGATGAAACAAAAAGTGAAGTTACAGAAGAGATGTTCGTAAAGGCTATAATGGGTGCACGAAAAGAAGGGGAAATCTTAAATGATGAAGATGAGGTGAATGGAGCAAGAAAAATAAGAAGAAAAGTAATAAGTCATCTAAATATAATTTTTTGCGGAAAAGCAAAATGCAAAAGCCAAATTAAAATCGGAATGAATACGCAACTTACATTAAAAAATATAGTTTTCTTTAATTGGCTTTTGCACACAAACGCCAAAACGCTTGCAAAAGCCATTGAAAAGATAGAAGGCAAAAAGAATGAGCTGGTAATAAAAATTAGTGAATCCAGAGATAAGACAAAAACGGCAGAAGATTATTATAGGGAGCTTCTAGTTCGGGGATTAAACTCGTTAAAGGAGAATAAAATTAGTCCAAAGCTTGTGGAAAATAGAATAAGGGAACTTTATCCAGACATAAAGGAAGAACCTAAAAGTGAGATAGAAGATAGTCAAAAATTTGAGGGCTGGCCGATAATTTGGTGGCTTGGAGATGAACTTTATTACTTTGAGAAAAATTATCCGCATTCGGAATGGGTGTATCAAACGCTTTATCAGGACGTACTGGAAAGTTTATCAAAGTGCCATGAAGAGCTTGAAAATTGTGCTAATAAATTTTATGAGGCAAAGTGCAGAAAAGAAGGAAAGAAAGTAGAAGACTAAAGATACTCTAAAATACGTTGAGGCCGAGAAAGATGGAAACTCCTGACTTTCTCGGCCTCAACGTATTTTTATATAATTTGACTCTTGAAATATGAATAAACTGTGAATGAAATGCGCCCGAAATTTACGAAAAAGAGCTTTGAACGGCCTGGGAGACAGAATAGGGTCATGGTAAACTACTATTGCAAACGAAGTGGTTACTTCGAAGCACAAAAAATAATTGATTTACGAGGTATTTTGCTATGACACAGAAGAATTGCGAAAACGAGATTCGAGAGCTGAGCCGGGACCAACAGGAAATGCTGGATGAACACATCGACAGGCTGAATAAAGTTTTTAAAGGCAAGGACAACTATGCCGGCATTGCCGTAATGTCGGAAAAATATGCACCTGTTGTCCGCGAAAACAAGGAAGCTTATCCGCTCAATGAAATTCAGGTGATTATCAAAAAGAACGGAGAACCGTTTGTAAGATGCAGCTGGAAAAGTGATGAAGGAACAAGCAGTTTTCCGCTTCAGTTCAGCGCAAAAACTTCAAAATCTGGCCAAATCTCTGGGAGCGTTTTTGTTCGAGGACAAATGGAATCGCCTATTGTGATTGACAGCTCAGACGAGTTTGAACTGGATGGCTTTTACGAGCTGATGGTACACGCTTGCGATGAAGAGATGGGGTATCTCTGGGTCGGAGATGGAAAGAATGAGGGCTTGACCAGAATGGATTATCTCCTCTCTGGAAACCTTAATCGGAATCCTATTGAAAAGCTGATTGACCAGATGTATTTCCAGAATGCTACTTCGGAGGGTACGAACCATGAATAATCTGAACGGTAACAGAAAGAATGAATTTCGTCGGAAGCAAGAGGAGAAGCAGCGGAAGCTTGCTCTAAAAATCAAGGACGAAGCTGGCGAATTACGAGAGGGGAGCTTGAAGAGCGAGGAAGCCATTCCATCGCTTGACGAGCTTTGTGCAATGGGAGAGCGAGTTGAACAACAGACCACTTTTTCTGCAAAGGAGGCGATACGCAACAAAATCAAGGCAAGACGAGATGCTGAACGATACAAGACAACAAGCACGGACAGCGAAAAGTGGACTCCTAATCCGTTTGAAGATTCTAATGCAGCCGCTATAGAGTCTCCGAAAAATGAGGACACATTAAACACAACGAGAAAACACGCCGATGCCCAATCGACAAAATCAGCTGGGCTGAAAACCTCAAAACGGCGATCGATTGTGGAGATGGTTCAAAAGCTCAAAAAATATGTTCCCATCGTTGTCTGTGGAGATGTGTTGTACTATTACAACGGTTACTACTATGAAGCAATCGGCCTTGAGAAGCTGATAAAACTCTACCGAAAATACGTGGACTATGACCTTAACAACGAGCCGAGTCTATATGCGTACAAAGACTTGTATCAGTGTTGCACCACTGATCCGGAATTGGAACGTAGTGAGCCAGAGAACCAATCTATCCATGCACCTTTAGAAAATGGCGTCTATGATCTGATGAAGAAAGAGCTGAAGCCGCATGACCCAAGACGGTTGATTTTTACCTATATCAAGGCGAGCTACGATGAATCGGCAGAATGTCCGGTATTCAATAGCTTCTTAAAGCAGATTACGCATGGAAATCCTCAACTGGAGGAGCGTTTTTGGATGGCGATTGGATACCTGATGATTTATCCGGCACGAGGCAAGTTCTTCATTGTTATGGGTTATGCCAGAGACAGCGGCAAGAGCGTACTGGGTAACTTTATCCAACGGTTATATCCGAAGGAAAGTGTCGGTAATCTGCGACTTCAAGAAATGAAAGGAACGTTTTCATCAATGTCTTTCCTTAATGCGGTAATCAATCTTGAGTTGGATATGCCAAATGCGAAGCTCAATGCAGAAGTAGCTTCACGGCTTAAACAGATTACAGGCGGAGACTCTATTACGGTGCAACGCAAATATCTCAGCCCAGTAACATTAACAAGGCGAATTAAGTTTGTCTTTGCCGGAAATTATCCACTTTGTATTGACGGTGAGGACGATGCTCTTCAAAAACGGATTGTGTTTCTTCCTTTCAATGAATCCATCCCGGATGACCAGCAGGACCCTTACTTGGAGGATAAAATCTGGGATGAGCGAGATGCCATTGTTACCAAGTCCCTGCATTATGCACGAAAACTGGTGAAGCTTAACTACAAGTTCCCAGAAATTCCGCAGGTGGACGACGCAAAGTGCATTGTCAGAGACTCTATTGCGAAGACCGTAGGAAAATTTGTACAGGAAAGCTGTGATATGAGCGAGCCGAAAGCGGTGACTGCTACAGAAGACCTGTATAATGCCTACTTTGACTACTGCAAGGAGAAGGATATATGGGCGTGTAGCCAAACGGTGTTCACAAAAGGACTTACCCAAATGGGGCTGAAGCATACTCGTTCCCGGTGTACAGGAGAGGATATGATTGTCCGAAAGAATCCGGTATCTGCTTTCCAAGGAATCAAGCTCCGTCCGTAACTTCTGATTCTTCGATGATACGTTATACCTCTGACTCTAAGCACCATTAACGATAACCAAGGGAGGTATCACAATGCTGGAAATTGACGAAAAGGCGATGGCCTATTGTCTGGTGGAAGCTCTCTTTGCAGCAGGGGTAATCAACCTGCCCACCTATCAGAACTTCCTTCGGATGAAGCGTGAGCAGGAGGAGGAACCGCCTGCTAAGGCTTCGTAAACAACAGAGAAAGGCTCTGGTGGAGGGGATTCTGCCAGAGCCTTTCTTTTTGCCGCAGAAAAGAGTCAGAGACAGTGGAGGTTAAATTTTATGAGAGTAGCCGTGTACGCTCGTGTTTCAACCGAACATGAAGCGCAAATCAACGCACTAGAAAATCAGTTGGAGTGGTATAAAATCGAATGTTCCCGGCATTCGGACTGGGAAATCGTGGAGGTCTACGTAGACCAAGGCATCACCGGAACACAAGCACAGAAGCGGCCAGAGTTTTTGCGCATGATGGAAGATGCTCAGAAGGGCAAATTTGACATAATCATTACTCGCGAAGTGAGTCGCTTTGCACGAAATACAGTTGATACGCTGTCCTACACACGGGAGTTGAAAGCACGTGGGGTGGACGTATTTTTCATCAACGATGGTATCAACACGGCGACCAACGATGGCGAACTTCGGCTGACGATCATGTCTTCTATGGCACAAGATGAGAGTCGCAAAATTTCAGAGCGCGTGAAGGCTGGGCAGAAAATCAGCCGGGAGAAGCACGTTTTATATGGCAGCGGAAACATCTTAGGATACCGCAGGGAGAACGGAACCTATGTTCCTGACCCTGACCAAGCTGAAACGGTAAGACTGATTTTCCAAATGTATTCTACCGGGGAAAATGGGTTGGTTAAAATCGTAAACGAATTATACCGCCTTGGCCGATTGGATGCAGGCGGCCATGTTTCGTGGGACGCTTCCAAAGTGAGCAGAGTCCTACATAATGCAACCTATAAGGGGTGTATTTGCTACAATAAATCCCATAGCGACGGATATTTGACGCAGAAACGTGTTAAAAATCTGGACGAGAGCAGCTACATCTATGTGAAAGGCGACTTTGAACCTTTAGTATCAGAAGAAATGTGGGATAGATGTCAGCAAATTTTGGCATCGAAATCAGCACGGGTAATAGATGAAAATGGAAAAAAGCACAAGTACATGAGAAATACGCCAAAGTCAGTCTGGACAGCAAAACTGCGGTGCAGCTGTGGCGCAGGATTTATCCAGTTCAAGTGGCGTGTAAATCGGGATGGTGCAGTGGTTCATGGATTTCAGTGTTACCGCCGTACCCGTAGGCCAAGCATCAGCTACTTGCAGGAACATGGCTTGGACTTGGGAATTAGTTGCCAAATCAAGGCAATCTGTGAGTGGAAGTTGGACTTGATGGCAGCAAAGGTGTTTGAACATCTCACCTTTGACAAAGGCAAAACGGTCAAAGAGGTCTATAAAATTTTGAACCGCTGCATGGCAGAAGAAAAGACTGTTCGCATTTCCAGAAAGGCGATGCTGGAAAACAGCATCGCCAGACAGAGGGAGCGTCTGGATAAGTACATAGACCTGTGTGCAGACGGAATCATCACAAAACAGGAATTGGCAGAACGGCGAAAGGGGCTGGATGCGCAGATTGCAGAATTGCAGTCTCAATATGAGAATGTGGAACAGGAGGATGAGCGAAGTGGAACTCTTGACATGAGTTTGATTGCGCAGAAGTTGGATGAGTGGCAGAAAGCATCGAGGAATGATGTTGACCGGGAGCTTGTCAATAGCTGTGTGGCGCAGATCACGCCGCTGACGAACGAGGAGTATCGCTGGGTGCTTGATTTCCAACTGACAGAAGTGCAGAGTGGAAATAGTGCCACTTGTACGTTGGATGGCTTTATGGAGATGGCTCGTTTTACGATTTCATTTGAAGAAGCAAAGGCTTTTAAGGCTTCCCGAAATCAGGGGATTCGTAAAAATGAGTGGCATGACCTCACAGTAGCCGTGGGTATCCGCACAAGGACTTGAACGTAAAACACTGTGTCAGCTGTGCCGGATGTGTCAGAATTTTCGAGAAACCTTTATTATATTTTATATTTTTACCCTATCGCATATCTAAGAAAAATAGAGAGGAAGGGGATAAAAATAAAGAATATATAGAGAGTTTCATAAAAACCTGACACATTTGACACACCCGACACAAGACGAAGCGTATCTGAAAAAATTACAGTTATATATTATCTTTGTAGAGAGACCTGTGAGCAGTTTGATTCTGTCCACAGGTCTTTACTTTTTACTTGAAAATGGAGGAAAAACAATGGCTGATGTTATGGTAAAGATTCTGATGAAGGGTGCAAAAGCAATCGGGAAAACTGCCGTAATACTCATTATTTGGACCGCCCATAAACTCGAAAACAAGTAATCACATTAAAATTTCAGGAGGTAGTAGTTATGTCTGCAAATGTTGAAACCATGTTCTCTGTCCGTGAGACCCCTTGGCATGGCCTTGGCCGCATCGTGATGGATGCCCCTGCAAGCCGTGAAGCCTTGGAGCTGGCTGGTCTGGATTGGCAGGTGGAAAGCCGCAACATCTATTCCGGCACGGGTGCTATGATCCCCGGCTATCGTGCCAATGTCCGCAGCACGGATGATGCTGTTCTGGGTGTGGTGTCTGACCGCTACCGCATTGTGCAGAACGAAGAAGCATTTCAGTTTACCGATGACCTGCTGGGTGAGGGCGTTACTTATGAAACTGCCGGTTCTTTGCAGGGTGGCAAGAAAGTCTGGATGCTGGCAAAGCTGCCGGAGAAATACATCATCGCCGGAGACGAAGTGACCCCATATCTTGTATTTTTCAATAGTCACGATGGCAGCTCTGGTGTCAAGGTCGCCATGACCCCGGTTCGAGTCGTCTGCCAGAACACTTTGAACCTTGCCCTTGACTCTGCAAAGCGCATCTGGACAGCAAAGCACACCGAAAATGTTTTGCTCCGGGTGCAGGATGCCCGTGAAACTTTGCAACTTGCCAATAGCTATATGGCAGATCTTGGCAAGGGTATCTATGACCTGACCAACATCAAGCTGTCTGACCGCAAGGTACAGGAGTTCATCAACGAGTTCTTCCCTGTCACCGAAGACCTGACCGATGGCCAGCGGAAGAACAATCTGCGCTTACAGGAAGATCTGAAAGCCCGCTATTACAATGCGCCTGACCTCTCTTGGGTTGGAAAGAACGGCTGGCGGTTCGTGAATGCTGTTTCGGATTTTGCCACCCATGCAGACCCCATCCGTAGAACTCGTAACTACAACGAAAACCTGTTCCTGCGCACCGCAGAGGGCAATCCCATGATTGATAAAGCCTACAAAATGGTGCTGGCAGCAGCATAAAGGAGGACGTATGAACGATGTGAGCAACCGGGCTGTCCGGGAATTTTCTGAGTTCCTTGACCGCATCGAAATCAACTTTCCAAAGCCTACTTGCACCACGGCATACGAGATCACGATGAAAAGCACGATCGTCAGTGCCTTGATTACGCTGGACACCGAAAAGCAGATGGACGAGCGTTTCTGGAACCATCTCCGGGTGCAGCGGAACATTCTGGATTTCCTGTATACCCTGTGGCTGGATGATGACCGCACCTTGGTGGATGAGTTTTCCACCATTATCAAAGACTTGGTGGAATACGATTTCTCTATCGCAGAAGAACAGATGAAAGAAAGGCTGAACATTGCATGATAAGACTTGTATCTACATTGAATTTATCCAAAGAGGATTGGCTCCGCTACCGTAAGTGCGGCATTACCGGCACGGATGCTGGTGCCATTCTTGGCCTGAACCCCTATCGCTCTGCATTTCAGGTATACCATGATAAAATCAGCGATACCATTGAGAATATCGACAACGAAGCCATGCGGCAGGGTCGTGACTTGGAGAATTATGTGGCGCAGCGGTTTACCGAAGCAACCGGTCTGAAGGTGCGCAGAGCGAACGCCATCTACCAGAGTGAGGAACATCCGCTGCTTCTGGCAGATTTCGACCGCCTGATCGTTGGGCAGAAAGCAGGGCTGGAATGCAAAACGGTCTCACCGTTCTCTGCGGATAAGTGGGCCAACGGCAAAATCCCGGCTCACTATCTGGCGCAGGTTGACCATTATCTCGCTGTCAGCGGTTTTGACTGCTGGTATGTGGCGGCTCTGATTTTCGGCAGAGAGCTGGTGATCCACAAGATCGTGACGGATAAGCAGGTGCTTTCTGATCTCATTGATAAGGAAGAACTTTTCTGGACGAACCATGTTGTGCCCCAGATTCCCCCTGCACCCAACGGCTGCGAGTGCGACACCCAGCAGATCAACCAGCTTTATGAGGTAGACAACCGGGACAAGACCGCTGACCTGAGTGCCCTGCATGGACTTCTGGATAAGCGGCAGGAGCTTTCTGACCAAATCGAGCAGATGGAACAGGAGAAAACTGCTATCGAACAGCAAGTCAAGCTGCAAATGCAGGATGCCGCCTATGGCACAGCACCGGGCTATAAGGTATCGTGGGTGTCCTCCGAAAGTAAGCGTGTGGATTCCCAACGTCTGCGGAAAGAGCAGCCGGACATTTTCAACCAGTACAGCAAAAATGTAAGCAGCCGCAGGTTTACCATCGTTCATGCGGCATAAAACTTTGTATATGGCGGCAGGGAGTGACTTCTCTGCCGCCTTTTTTCTTGGAGGTTATCTTATGGCTACGGAAAATCCATTCGTAAAATTATCTGCCGTTGATTTCAAGGATCATCTGGAAGTCAAAAAGTCCGGCAACACGGAGCTGAAATATGTAAGCTGGGCGTATGCCTGGGCAGAGGTGAAGAAGCTGTACCCTGCTGCCAGCTATGAGGTCAAGAAATTCAACGGTCTGCCCTATGTTTATGACCCCATAACCGGCTTCATGGTGTATACCTCGGTCACGATTGAGGGCGTTTCGCTCGAAATGTGGCTGCCTGTACTGGATGGCGCAAACAAAGCCATGAAAGCTGTGCCTTACACCTATACCACCCCGAAATGGGACTACAACCCGCAGACCCGCCGCCGTGAAAAGATCGGCATGGAAGAGCGCACTGTAGAAGCAGCATCCATGTTCGATGTGAATAAGGCCATCATGCGGTGCTTGGTAAAGAACCTCGCTATGTTTGGTCTGGGCCTGTACGTTTATGCCGGAGAGGATTTGCCGGAAGATGCTGCACCACAGCCGGAGGCAGAACCGCAAAAGCAGCCGAAGCCGAGACCCACCAGCCAAAAGCAGGAACAGCCGCCGATGCCCTGCATCTGCGCTCGCTGCAACCAGCCCATCAAGAGGGTCAAGCTGAAAGATGGCTCCATCATGCAGGCGGCAGAATTTGCAGCCACCCATGAGGGAATGTGCGCTGACTGCTACAAAGCCACCAGATTGAACGTAGCATAAGGAGATTTCAAAGTGAAAGAAGCAAAGATCAAAGTTCTTGCTCTCCTGCCGATGGAACTGCCAAAGGAAATCGAACTGGACAACACGCTCGAAGCCATGCAGAACTTTGTTGGTGGGCTGATCGAATGCATTCCGCTGACCGACACCGACTCTGAAGTCACCTTGGTCTGCAACGATGAAGGTAAGCTGCTGAACCTGACTCCCAACCGGCTGCTCTGGAATGGAGCGGATTATCTTGCTGGCCCCGGTTTCATTGCAGGAACTGATGGTGAAGGGAATTTGGCTTCGCTGCCGCCGCAGGAAATGAACTATTACGCTAAAAAATTTCGTGCATTTTTGATTGCACTTTAAGGAGGCTTTTCTGTGACTTTTGATGCAACGACCCAACGCTATGAGGAAATCACCGTCTATGACAAACCTGCGCTGTTCACCAGTGTCCGCATTAAGCGGGATTCTGTTCCTGCTGGTCTGTATGCCTACGATGTGCGGCATGATGATGACTGCCGGGGGATTCCCTGTGAGATTGCACCATTTATCATGGTCAATCACTGGGGAACGATTATTCTTGCAGAGCCGTTGGAGCTGCCCAATGATGGACGGCGGTACATTGATGAAGAGACGGACTGGAACTATGATCCGTTTGGAGGAGCAGAGAAAAATCAAAAGCCCTGCGTGACGGTGGAAGAGTTTATGAATCAGTATCTGAACCGTTGATAAGAGCGAGCCGTGTCGTTCCTTATAAAGTTCAAAAGTCATCGCAGGGGACGAACGGTGCGAACCGTTCGTCAACGGAGATAATCTTTTGAAGTTTATGAGGGATGACTAAGGCTCGCAGGAAAAAGTATTAAAATTGCCGTGGGTACAGAAAAGTATCAATCATAGTGTGATGAAGCCGATTTGTCTTAGCAAATCGGTGACGCTAAAATGACGTTCGGCATTTTTGATACGGAAAGAAAAGGCTATGAGCACTTATGGTTATTGCAGGATTTCCACTGCAAAGCAGAGCATTGACCGTCAGGTTCGCAATATCAGAGCTGAATACCCGACAGCTCACATTGTGCAGGAAGCCTATACGGGAACTTCCATCCTTCGGCCAGAATGGAGCAAGTTGTATCGAATCCTGAAAAAGGGAGATACAGTGGTGTTCGATTCCGTCTCCCGAATGTCCAGAAATGCAGAAGAGGGATTTTCACTGTATGAAGATCTCTATCATAAAGGTATCCGGCTGGTATTCTTGAAAGAGCATCACATTGATACCGAAACTTACCAAAAGGCCCTGTCCGGCAGCATTGCCATGACAGGAACCAATGTGGATTTTATTTTGAAGGGTATCAACGAATATCTGATGGCATTGGCAAAAGAGCAAATCAAGTTGGCTTTTGAGCAGTCTGAAAAAGAAGTGGCCGATTTGCACCAGCGTACTCGTGAGGGTCTTGTAACAGCAAAGCTGAATGGAAAACAGGTTGGCCGCAAGAAAGGCACTGGATTTGAAACCAAGAAGTCCAAAGCGGCCAAAGAGAAAATCCGCATCCATTGTAAGGCTTTTGGCGGTACATTGGACGATGTGGAGTGTATGAAACTGACAGGACTTGCCCGGAATACCTATTATAAATACAAGCGGCAGATTCGGGCCGAGTTGGCTGACGAGGAAAAAACTTAAAAAGGAAAAGCTGTTATGAAAAATGAAAAATGTGCAAAAGAAGAACCCCATAGCGAATTTACAAAAGAGGAACAAGAGGAATTTTTGAATTTGCTGGGTCGCATAACCCCGGAACAGCGTGAAGCACTGAAAAAAGTTCTGAAGTCCTTTACTTAATGAAGAAGGATGTCGAGTGACGCAGTGGTTGCTCGACATCCTTCTTTTTTGTAAATGTGTGTATTATTCAGGTAAAAACGCTTGAATCAAATCCAAGATAGCAGTTCTTTGTGATGGAGAAAGTCTATCCCAAGTGGTTAAGAGGGATTTCTGCTCCTCTGTTAGATGATGAATGGCAGCGTCCTCTTCAAAAAACTGTGAGAGGGTGATGCCAAGGCCGTGACAAATTTTTTCAATCGAGGTCACGTTGGGCTGAAGATTTCTTCTGCGCCATGTTGATAAGGTTGATTGCGTCAGGCCAGAGTTCTCGGCAAGGGTGTATTCAGACCATCCACGAGCTAACCGCTCCCGGTCAATTCTTCCCAGAATGTCAAAGTTCGGCTTCTCGCGTTCCATGTCATTGCCCTCCTTGGATAAATCGTAGTGCTACTTACGATTTTAAGTGTGGATGCCTTGACAGGTAATTCTATAAATCGTATAATTTTAACAAGATAAATCGTAATAATGAGCAGCGATTTTGTCTTTTTTGATATGAAATGCTCACAAACTGCAAAGGAGATCATGTAGCTATGGCAGATTTTTGCTATTTTTGCAAGAAGAAAATTGGCTTTTTTGATACATCATCAAGGACGGCTTTTGCCCAGACCGTATGCGGAAATTGTGTAAACAAAGTTAATCGCGTTGCAATCCTATACAATAGGGAATTTTCGGAATACACGCTATATTCACTGGAAGATGCCGGAAAGATCCTAGAGAAAGCACCGTCTTTTGAAATGTATATAAGTAGGTATTTGAAAATTCGTGCTGAATATGAGCCACAAATTCAACATTACCAAGAATTGGCTGAAAAAGAGAAAAAGACACTAAAAGAAATCGAAAAAGGCATGGATGATGACAGAAGAGAATACGAAGCTGAACTGAAAGAATGTGAAAAGGAATGGAAAGCAGAACGTGCATCGTCTGACTATAAAAATGAACTTAAGGAGTATGAAAAAGCAAGACGAAGAGGCGATGAAGTAGCAGCACGCACCTTGAAGAGACTTATGGATGCTGTTGATGACAACTATCGAGCGGAGGTTGAAAAAAAGCAGAATTCATATAATAGGTTTCAAAGAGAACCACTTGAGTTATGTGAAGAGTGGAAAAGCATTGTTAAATGCTACGAAGCGATAGTTAATCGATTGAGAAATTATCAGGCGGTTAAAGAGTATGTTTTTCGTGTGACGGAGGTTCCATCGGAAAAGCTAGTCCTGGGACATGAGATAGAAAGACGGTCAGAAGAAAAAAGTGAAGGCAGAGAATATATTCTGTTGTATTTGAAGAAAATCCTTAAGGTTGATGAGTCGCGATTGCAAGAGGCAGCGAATAATGATGTGATTCTCGCAGAATTTGGAAAAAGCTGGATAAATAGCGGAGTTGAAAAACTACTTATTAAGGAGCGACTAAATGAAGGAAGCATAGAAAGACTTCAGCATGCAATTAAATCACATAAAATTCTGCTAAGTACTGTAAGCGATCCGGATATTCTTAGACAAGCGGAAGATGCGATGGATGAATCTGAAAAAACTTTAGATGAGTGTATGAAAACGAGGTGTGATTTAGATAAAGAATTTAACCGTAAAGATTTAGAATTAAAAGCGGCATTTAATCGATTGACGGAACCAGATACTCGGAAGCTGGCTTCAGAAAACAATACCAATAGTGCAAACATAGTAAAAGCTACAACTACAAAGCAATCGAATAACAGTCAAACGGTAACAATAGCACAGCCTGCCGCAGTAAAACCGAGTGAAAAACAGGAAAAAGGTGTTGCTTGCGGTAACTGTGGGAAGGAAAACAAAGATGGAGCTAAATTCTGTCGGTATTGCGGAACACCGCTTGTTGCCAAATCCATCCGGTTTTGCACGGAATGTGGACATAAAATAAGACCGGGGGGAAAATTTTGTCCTGCGTGCGGTACGAAAGTTGAAGATTAAAAGAAATGGGTGATGTAAAATGAGCAAAAAATGTATTTACTGTGGTGCCGAGTTAGAAGACGATGACCTTTTTTGTGATGTATGTGGTCGGAAGCAAGAAGAGAACACTTCACACAAGGCAGTACAGACGTCATCACAAGAAGAAATTTCAGCTGTAGAAGAAAAGACTAAGGAAGAGGTCGTTTTAGATGTTTCCCAAGCTACGGAGCCAGAGCCTCAGCAAGCATCCGAGGCAAAAGATATAGTAGAAGTGAAGATGTCAGAACCTGAAAAGGCAGAAGAAAAGCCTGAACAGAAAAGTGAAAAAGTATTAAGAAATGATACTGCTAAAGCTGTGACAACGCAACCTAAAAGTGGCATACGAAAAGTCAGGGATATTGTGCTTTGGATTTTGACCGTTGTTATGGTTCTTTCGGTGGTTGTAGCCGTAATATCCGGGATGGGTGTAATGTCAGTGGCGTATATTATCGCAGCTGTTGTTCTTTGTCCAAAGTTTAAACCGGAAATGGGTTTCTGGAAACGCATCTTGATTATGTTTGGAGCGTGGATTGCGGTCTCGGTAGTGCTTACTATACTTTGATTAACGTAAAAAGAGCATTGCGGAGGAACAGATGAAAGATTACTATAAAATCTTACAAGTAGCATCTGATGCGTCACCAGAAGTAATTCAGATGGCATACAAGGCTCTTGCAAAAAAATATCACCCGGACTTAAATCCGGGACAGGAAGAAGCAATGCAAGAGAAAATGAAAGATCTGAATGAAGCTTATGAAATTTTGTCGGATAAAGATAAAAGATGGCAATATAATCAGAGCTTTTATCAAAATGAAGAATCGTCACATTACTCGGAATCGGAACCGCCAAGAAACTCTTGGACAGAATCATCGTATAGAGCACAAGCGGAAACAGCATCACAAGGCAGTAAAACTACTTCAGGAAAAGGCTGCGCAAGGACTGGCTGCGGATGTTTGACTGTGCTTATTGTGATTTTTATGTTGATGTGTGTTGTAGGAAGTTTTTCGTTAACGAAAGAGAATAAATCAGCTTCTGCGTCAGAAGTAAGCACAGCGGCATCAATGAACGATCAGCCAGAGAGTAGGACGGAAGAAACCATGCCCATTAGTAATGAGACAAAGGCTTCCTCTGAAATTCAGAATGGTCCAACCTATAACTCCGTCGATCCACCTGATTCTACTGATTCTAGGCAAGAAATTCTGGTGGAGGCAACCGGGAGTAATGCAATGCTGACGCTCTGGACATATCGGGATGGTCAATGGGTCGAGGACATGAGCACTACAGCAGCGATTGGCTCAAATGGGCTTACAACGAATAAGACGGAAGGCGACCACATGACACCAGAGGGAACGTTTCCAATCTATTTTGCTTTCTCTACAAAAGTAAAAAATACAAAAATCGCTTTTGAAACAATTAGTGAAGATAGCGTATGGGTGTGTGATCCAGAGTCTATCTACTATAATACCCTTCAATCTAAGAATAACCCCGATAAGGATTGGGCAAATAAAGGCGGAGCGGAGAATATGTACCCGAAATTCTCGAAAGGTTCTTCAAATGCCTGTATTTGTTTCGGCTTTAATGGAGATGGCTGGAGTCCGTATGGTGCAGTAGCTTACGGTGGCTCGGCACTCTTCATTGATGGTGTCGGTGAGAATGGTAAAATGAACTCTGGATATGGTGATATTAAGATTTCCGGTGCAGATATGACGAAGCTGTTGTCGTATCTGGACTCTGACTATAACCCGACGATTACAATTCGAGCAACGCAATAAGCTGAAAAAAGACCTCCGCTTTCATTTATGGGAGAAAGCGGAGGTCTTTTACTATCAGAAAAACGCTTATAAATGGATAATGAGAACAAAACTTTCCGAAATGCTGGAATAAAAATCAAAAATGAGCTATAATAATAACAGGAAGGAGTTGAAAGAATGCTTTGCCAGTTTTCTTTTCAGAATTTTAAGTCTTATAAGGATGAAACAACATTCGATTTCCGCGCAATGGCGATTCCGGAGTTTCAGGATGCCTTGATTCGGCAGGAGAAAGCGGAAGATTTGCTTCCGGTCAGCGCGGTCTATGGCCCTAATGGTGGCGGTAAGACAAATCTGCTTCAGGCATTCTTTTGCCTGATTAACCTTGTTGTGAAGCCGATTCATGCATTGGAGAAGAATCGGCAGCCAATGATTTTCCAGCAGGGCAGCAGTGTGGCTCCCTTTATGCTGGATGAAAGTTCTGCGAATGAACCTACGATTTTTCAGGTGTTCTTCCGTGTAGACGAGAAGGAATACCAGTATTACATTGCGCTCAAGGAAGAAATTGTTTTTGAGTCTCTGCTGTGGCGCACTCTTGGCGGCAAGAAGACGGGCCTGATTTTTGAACGAGACGGCCAGAAGATTGAATTGGGTGCAAGTATCAATAAGGCAAGCATCAACTTGGACGTCAACCCGAAGATGCCGTATCTTTCTTTTTTGGCAATCAACTACAATATCCCTGTGATTGCAGAAGTGCAGAATTGGTTTGAATCCTGTATTACACAGAGCTACGCAAACCCCAGAGCAGAAAACATTGTGCTGGTGTCCAAGAGTGAGACGACTAAGGAAAGCCTGATTCATGCACTGAATGATGTAGGTATTGATTTGTCCGGTTATCGCTATGATGAGGATAGCAAGCACCTGTTTACGCAGAGAACGATCAATGGCAAAGTCTATGAGCTTCCCTTTGAAGCGGAATCGGATGGAACCAAGAAGATGATTGCAGCCTTGCCGGTTCTGATGGTAGCATTGCAGGAAGGCCGCACAGTGGTTGTGGACGAATTGGATGCCAAGCTGCATCCGAAGCTGCTCCGGTATGTGATTCAGATGTTCAAGAATCCGGAGCTGAATAAGAAGGGCGCACAGTTGCTATTTAGCTCTCACGACCTGACCACGATGAAGAATACAGTTTTCCGCCGCGATGAAATTTGGTTTGCCGCAATGAATGACAACCATGAAAGTGAGATTTACTCACTTTATGAGTTCCGGCAGGAGGACAATACTCGCGTCAAGAGCACAGCGGCCTTTGATAAGCAATATCTGGAAGGCCGATATGGTGCAGACCCCTACCTTTCTAATATGCTGACAGGGAGGGATTGGGCATGAGTCTGAAACCTCCGAAAAAGAGTGACCTTGGAAAAAGCTGGATGAAGAATCGCCGTGATAAGGCGAGGATGATTCAGCCGGAATACCACTTGATTGCATCTGAAGGTACAGAAACCGAGCCGCAGTATTTTGGCGCAATTCAGAAAATCATCAATGCTAAGTACCGTGATAGAATCCAGCTAAAGGTAGAGGGCATTGGCGACAATACGGTGAATCTGTTGATGAAAGCTCGTCAATACGTTCAGAATAACGGCATTGTGTTTAAGCACGTCTGGATTGTCTATGACACAGATGATTTTCCGGCAGAAAATATTGACATGGTAGCACAGCTGTGCGAAGAATACAGTACACAAGGTGAGACGATTTACCATGCTGTATGGTCGAACCAGTGCGTAGAACTGTGGTATTTGCTGCATTTTATGTATATGGATACTGATATTGATAGATCTCGTTACTGGCCGAAGCTAAGCGATTGGCTGAAAAACATTGGCGCAGGGAGTTATGAGAAGAACCGCCCGGATATGTATGGAGTGCTGCGACCTTACATGGACATTGCGATTGCCAACGCAAAGCGATTGGACAAACAAAATGAAGGACGGAAGCCCTCTGAGTCAGCACCCGGAACGAAAGTTTATGAACTGGTTGAGATGTTGAAGCCTTATCTTTCGGACACACAGTGACCATTATAATAGAAGGATAATTATGCCTTCTCAAAAGTAAGTTTCTAAATGCCTATGGATTTTCCAATGGAATCCATAGGCATTTTTTCTGTAAAGGATAGAAGAATCTTGTTTTATGAGTGGCGGGACGGTATAATTAAGTTACAACTATGAATATGAAAGGCAGGACTTCTGTGAAGAAGATATTCGCAAAATATAAATGGCTGCTGATTGCGCTGCTTATGATTTCAATAATCGCTGTTCCGATGGTGGTTAATACCCTCTTTAAGTTTTCTAGCAATTTTTCGGCAGAGTGGTCGGCAGGAGATGCGCTTTCCTATGTTTCTGGATTGCAAGCTTTGCTGGGTACCATTATACTTGGCATTATCACTGTTGAGCAGGGACAAGACGCACAAGAAGTCAATAGGCGCTTAAGCGAAGAAAATAATAGGCTCCAAAAAATAATGGCACAAAAACTTTTACCTGCTGTGAAGCTAACAAATCCATCATGCAAACCGACAGTGCTTCATCGTGGAGCGCTGTCGTATGTGCCACAGTCCAAACAGTTTAGAATTATTCGGTCTTACTATGGAGATTCCGTACAACATGAAACCAGTGAGATTCGAGTGAATATTGATTCCTTGGTTGAAGAAATAAAGTATATTAAAACAATAGAATTTTCATTGCAAAATATTTCGGAATCAATTATTCGGCATATTCAGGTGGATAGCGTTGATATTGTTGGATTCCAAGGAAAAACAGAGTTAGTGGAGTGTCGAAAATTTGGGCAAGGAGGAATAGGAACGCTACTCGCAACGGGTGATTCTGTGGATGTGAGTCTGAAATTGTATTCCAATAATGCTATTTATAAGGAACTTTGGGATGACGATTTGGCTGGAGTGGCTGTTGTGATGCATTTGACCAATACTACGATTTCTGGGACAACATTTTCGGAATATATTGAATTTGGAATGCAGAATAACGGCCATTATCATATCAACTATGGAGAACCCCTCAAGCAGACAGGGCAAGTGAAGCTGGATTGACTCGAACGCTCTGTAATTTTGGCTGCTGCCCAGGCTGCTATCAAGAACCCCCGCAAGTAATTGCGTGAGCGCTTGAAAAAGCACAAGTAAAGCATCAACTCCCCCTGATTTCCGCAACAGGAAATCAGGGGGAGTTTTTTCTTATGTATAAGAGGCAGATTCGGGCTGAGTTGGCTGACGAGGAAAAGCTGTTATGAAGAACGAAAAATGTGCAAAAGATGAACCCCATGCAGAGGGTGAAAAGAAGGCATTAGTAAAGGTGAGTTCAAACGATACCAATATTGCTATGACTTTCACGCATAAGAGCCAGAAGCATAATGCGGAGGTCGCCGGGAAAGCTGCATAGGAAAAGCGGATGGTTGATTTGAGCAGTGTTTTTATTCCGACCAAAGAAATCCTTTCTAACTCATGGAATCTTTCCAATGTAGTGCAGCAGGGCAATATCATCTTTGATGACACCTACCTTGATATTATTGCGGTGGCAGAAGTCAATGTAGCTTCGGGAAAAGATAATAGCCGAAAAAAGAAGTACCTGAATGAACTGAAAAAAACAGCAAGGGTAAACCACCTCGGTTTCTGTATCAGAAAACTGGGGTGGCTTTTGTTAAAAAGGGGAAATAAACGTTGACGGAAAAGAATAAAAAATGTATAATTTTTACAGGAATGAACCCCACAACGAGGATAATGCGATAAGCGTTATATTGAGATGAGAATAAAGAAAAACGAAAGGAAAGCCTGTGCAATGAGAAAACGGATAGGAAAACGCTTGGTCAGTGCAGTGCTGGCAGTCAGCATGATAGTGAGCATGATGCCGGTTCAGGCATTTGCAAAAGGGATGCCCAGGGCAGAGAGCACTGTAGAGATACTGAAACAGGAAAACGATGCCGGGATGACGGATGATATCATTGAGATCAAGATTGGTTCGGGCAGTTCTTTTGGTGAAGCACCATCTACAGATAACATGAATACAGAATTTTGGTCGTATGGAACAAACCTGCTCGGGATCAAAACGCTGACCTTGAAAAAGGGACAATTCAAGCTGACCGGCGGTGCACTGCAGGATGAAATCAAGCTTTCCATTGAGTCGGGTGCCACATTTGTGGACGGAAAAGTAAATGGCGAGGTTTCTAATGCAGGAACTATCGAAGGCGGTACATTCAGTCATGCTCTCCCGCATACAAGCATGAATGTTGGGCCAAATGGTTCCAAAACGCAGTGGGTCGGAGGAATTGTCCGTAACAGCGGCACCATCACAGGTGGTACATTCAAAGGCCAGCTTTGGAATGGCGGCGTGGTTTCCGGAGGAGTGATTTACGGCGAGGTATATAACAGCGGTGAAATCACTGGAACATCGGAGTTTGCAGTTACAACGGACGACTATGGTAACCGGGGTGGAAACCCAAGTAAATATGGCATCATAAAAAACCTTGAGGGCGGTATCATCAGCGGTGGTTCCTTTGGGAAAAATTGTCAGGTCACGAATTAAGGTACGATCTCTGGCGGAAAATTTGAAATTGGTCGGTTCTACTATCAAATCGAAAATTCCGGCGGTACGATCACGGGCGGCCAGTTTACGGACTGCAAGGTGCTGAATGGCGTGCTGAATAATATTTCGGGCACCATTTCAGGCGGTATGTTTGATAATGGTTATACAGTCAGCAACAGCGGCGGTGTTATTTCGGGCGGCACATTCCGGAAGGGCGCGGTCAACAACACGGGCGCGGGCACAAAAGTCGGCATTGTCAGTGGCGGCGTCTTTAGCGGTACAGTCACATGTGATAAGTGGAGCAAGATCGAGGACGGCGTGTTTATCGGCGATGTGACCGGCCCGACTATCTACGGCGGCGTTTTCAAAAACGAGCCGGATGCTTATTATTTGTCCGCTGCGGTGCGGTATGCGAATGGCACCACAACCTTCTCTTTGCTTAAAAATGGCAATGCCGATGTGAGCGGTGTGCTGGAAAATGTCACGGTGCTGTATGTGGCTTCCGACACGCTGGCAAAAGAGATCACCATTGTGCCCTCCACTGATGTGATCGATGTCAGCGGCAATATTAAATACAACGGAAAGGCCGGCGGGCCGATGCAACTGCGCATGGAAATGCGCGGAAAGAGTAACGACCTTGTGCTGAACTCGATTACTAAAAAAATCCCGAAGTACGAGGACTTCCGCTGGGATCAGGCGCAGAGAAAGGTCGTTTCGGATGTGCCGGGCATGGGCGTGGTCACGACCTATTATAAAAAGACGTTTATCATGCCCACGCAGCCGGGAAGCTATAAAATCACGTACAAGGTGGCGGAAAGCGAGGACTACATTGCCTTTGAAGGCCCGGACGATACTGGATGGACGCTGAACCTTTATACCGTCACGGTGGATGGCGGTACGGCGGACAATACCGTGGCCGCTGCGGGCGATACCATTACTCTGACGCGGGGCAATGCACCGGAGGGCTATTCGTTTGCCTACTGGACGCTGAACGATGAAAAAATCGAGGGCGATACCTTTACCATGCCGGACGGCAATGCGGTGCTCAAGGCGCACTATGACATCAACAGCTATATACTGACGGTCAATGGCGTTCCCGAATCCAAAACATACGGGGACAGCGTTTCCGTCACAGCGGAAGATAAGGTGGGCCGCACCTTCAGCGGCTGGACCGTAGAGGGCGTGACGGTGGAGGATGCATCCAGCAAAACGCTGGAGTTTAAGATGCCTGCCAGTGATGTAACCCTGACGGCAAACTATACGCCGAATCTATATGAGCTGACAGTAGACGGAAGAACGGTGCAGAAAGAATATGACGCAGAAGTCACGGTAACGGCGAAGGACGAGGTAGGCCATACCTTTACCGGCTGGACTGTGGAAGGTGTGACGGTGGAGGATAAAACCAGCCAGACGCTGCATTTCCGGATGCCGGCCAAGGAGGTAAAGCTGACAACGAACTACAGCACCAATCAGTATACGCTGGTCGAGAACGGCATGGCAGATAAACGGTATTACCACGATTGGGTAACACTTCAGGCATGGAACTGGGCGGGCAAGACCTTTGACCACTGGGAAATAAGCGGCGTGGAGATCAGTGAAGAGGAAGCAAAGAAATCGTACCTGACCTTCTGGATGCCTGCCAACGATGTGACGGCGGAAGCAATTTATACCATAGATCTGTATGAGGTCGAAGTCGAGGGCGGACGGGCGGAAGTGGACGGCAAGACCGTGACAGCGGTGCCATACGGCAAGACGGTTACGCTGGTTCCAGAGCCGGAACCCGGTAAGGAGTTTGTCCGTTGGAAGGTGGTAGACGACAGCATAAGCCTGTCCATCGTGAGAAACAGCTTTACCATGCCATGCTGTAACGTCAAGCTCAAGGCTGTGTATAGAGATATCCGCTATACGATAACAATTACTGGTGGTAACGCATCATCGGAAAATTATAAAAAGGCAACAGACGCAAAGTACAATGAACGTATCTATCTGAAAGCCGTACCGGAAAATGTGGGTGATGAACTGGACTACTGGGAGGTCAATGGTCAAAAAATTGACGGCTCGGAGTTCAACATGCCCGCAGAGAATGTGACCATCCGGGCTGTGTGGAAGCGTGCGATATACAAACTCACGCTGGAAGGTGCCACGGCTACGGTAAATGGAAATCCCGCATCCACGGCCCAGTACGGTGACAATGTATGGCTGACGGCTGAGCCGCCATACGGCAAGGAACTGGCCCGCTGGGAACTGTCCGGCCTAGATGGTACGAAGACAATAAAATTTGGCAGAATGCTGAACTTCAAGATGCCGGCAAATGATGTTACTGCAAAAGCGATCTATGAGGATGGCGTATATTCCATTTTCATCACGGGCGGCACCGTGGATAATACAGAGCACAAGGCCGGAGAACTGGTGCTGGTGCAGGTGGACGAAACGCAGTTCCCAAAAGGGCAGACCTTCAAGGAATGGGAAACCGCACCCGAACTGGACATGCAGCCGACGGACGGCGGGTATACCTTTACGATGCCCGGCGAAAGCGTGACCATCAAGGCCGTTTACCAGAACCGCTTCTATGATCTTACCGTGGACGGCAAAACAGAATCCAGAGAATACGGTTCACTGGTCAATGTGACTGCGCCGGAAAAGGAAGGCTACACCTTTGCCGACTGGACCGTGAAAGGTGCACAGGTCGATAACCCATATGACCAGAACCTGCTCTTCCGGATGCCGGCTGGCGATGTGACCCTGACGCCCAACTATACCGTAAACCATTATAGTCTGACCGTAGACGATACGATGGAGTTCAAGGACTATGGTGAGCCGGTTACCGTCACGGCGCCGGAAAAGGAGGGCTACACCTTCACCGACTGGGCAGTGGATGGCGTGACAGTGGCAGACAAAACCAGCAAGACCCTTGCATTCACCATGCCCGCCGGGGATGTGACCCTGACGGCAAACTATGTAATCAACCACTATACTCTGACCGTGAACGGAAAAGCGGAACCAAAGGAATACGGGGAGTATGTCTATGCCTATGCGGAGTACCGCACTGGCTGGATCTTCACCGGCTGGGAAGCAACGGGTCTGGAACTGACTGCGGAAGAAAAGGCTGACAGAGGTATTAGATTCTATATGCCGGCGCACGATGTGACCCTGACGGCGCAGTACGAGGCGGAAAAGTATACCTTGTCCGTTACGAACGGAACCCCGGAAAACACCACAGCCGTGGCGGGCACGGAGGTGACCCTCACGGCCAATGCGCCCGACAAGGGAATGCAGTTTGATCACTGGATTTTGTCAGATGATCTGGAAATCGTTTCTGGAAGCCTGACCGATACGACCATCACGGTAAAGATGCCGTGGGGTGATGCGTATGCGAGCGCATCCTATACGTTTGCGCCGCAGTATACGCTGATAATCGTAATGGACGATGACTATGAGGCCCAGTCACTGACAGCGGACGAGGAAGTTGTCCTGACGGCGAAAGAACCGGCAAAGGGCCGACAATTCGACCAATGGAAGCTTTCGGAGGGGCTGGAACTTGTTTCTGGTGCTCTGACGGATGCGACCATCAAGGTGCGGATGCCGGCAAAAGAAGCATCTGCGGAAGCAGTTTATAAAGAAATACCGAAACCCAAATACACTCTGACCGTAACAAACGGTACGCCGACCAGTAGGCAGGAAGAGGCTGGTACAGAAGTTGTTCTGAGAGCGAACACTCCGGCTGAGGGCAAGCTGTTCGACCAGTGGGAACTTTCGGAGAATTTGGAACTTGTTTCCTGCAACCTGACAGATGAAATCATCACCGTGCGTATGCCGGAGGGCAATGCAACAGCGAAAGCAACCTACAAGGATGCGCCGAAGCCGGAGTACACCCTGACAGTTACCAGCGGCACACCGGCCAGCACGACTGCCGAAGCAGGCACGGAAGTGACCCTGACAGCGAACACTCCGGCTGAGGGCAAGCTGTTCGACCAGTGGGAACTTTCGGAAAATCTGACATTGGTTTCCGGCAGCCTGACAGATGAAACCATCACCGTGCGTATGCCGGAGGGCAATGCAACAGCGAAAGCAACCTACAAGGATGCGCCGAAGCCGGAGTACACCCTGACAGTCACCAGCGGCACACCGGCCAGCACGACTGCCGAAGCAGGCACGGAAGTGACCCTGACAGCGAACACTCCGGCTGAGGGCAAGCTGTTCGACCAGTGGGAACTTTCGGAGAATTTGGAACTTGTTTCCAGCAACCTGACAGATAAAACCATCACCGTGCGTATGCCGGAGGGGAATGCAACAGCGAAAGCAACCTACAAGGATGCGCCGAAGCCGGAGTACACCCTGACAGTCACCAGCGGCACACCGGCCAGCACGACTGCCGAAGCAGGCACGGAAGTGACCCTGACAGCGAACACTCCGGCTGAGGGCAAGCTGTTCGACCAGTGGGAACTTT